>PXEI01000297.1 GCA_003564775.1 Spirochaetaceae bacterium | reverse complement strand
CCTTCCAACTTGGTACGCACCACAAAAATTGAGGTTTCCGCGTAACCGGTCAGCATTCGGATTGTGTCCGTGATGCTCTCTTTCTTGTTGAACGAGGAACTCCCGGCGGTAAAGTCATTTACACGGAGTCCATGAAATTTTGCAGCGTTCCGGAACGACTCCTTTGTTCTGGTGGAGTCCTCCATAAACAAGAGATACAAGGCTCCGTCGCTACGTTCGAGGCGGAACTCATCTGTAGACTCACGATTCTGCAGTGCGTTCTTGAGTTTTCGGGTTTTTTCATACAGGTAGATCTGTTCGTCGACCGAAAAATCCTGCACTACCTGTATGGTACGACCGAGGAAAGGTGAGTCATTCATGGTTACTCCGTTGTCATGTTGGTTTGGTTAAGCGGCCTCACACTGCCGTCGGTCGCCTGTACATACACTCGTGGGCCGGAGAAATGGATATACGTGTCTGGATCAACCGCCACACTCGATCGCTCCAGTAGTTCAAGCCCAGCAGTAAAACGTCCAAGATACCACGAACTGTCTTCACGCATGACGGCGAACACCGCGCCCCCGCTTGTTGCAAGCATTGACCCGGACGCAATCTCATGGTCTCCAAATATGATGGGTTCAAGTGAGTTGGTATCTACCTGCGCGAGCCGTGGAGTGCCAGCGTCGTCCGCAATAAGAATGTAATTGCCTTCCAGCTCAAAGAACCGCCTTCCATAAACCCTATCCAAAGGCGACCTGTCGGTCTCTTCTCCGGTTGCGGCAATCACTCGTGTGAGCCTCCCTGTTACAACACCGGCTTCTCGGCGGACCACCATGAAAACGGTACGCGCAGGATCAGGTGTCGCGGCCTCTGGAGCCGGTTCCTCCAGTTCTTCCGGTTCATCCGGCTCCGGTTCAGCGTCCTCAACCGCGGCAACTGCTTCCTCTTGCTCACGATCGAGCACTGTTTCGATATCTTCGGCCAACTCCTCTCGGAGTCGACGTACATCCTCGGTAAGTTCTTCAACCGCTTCTTCACGCTCCGCTATCTCCGCCTGCCTGCGTTCAACATCCTCACGTTGCGCGGCAATATCCTCGCGCTCTTCAGGGCTGAGTTCGTCGACCCTTTGTCGTTCACGTTCGGCGAGGGCCTGTTCCTCGGCCTCTAGTTCTTCCCGTTCAACCTCAATTTCCTCAGCCGCTTCATCAATAACCCTTTCAAGCAGATCTACCATGTCCCGTCGAGAATCAATACCCATATCAGGTCGATCTCGGAGCGAGGCAATGACTTCAGGTTCCAAAAGCTCCCGTGGGCCGACCGCGTCAAGAAGACCGGGCCGCGCACCGTCACGCAAGGGGATTACCATCTCGGTACCACCCGGCCAGTCGGAGTATACTACCGACAGCCCAACGTTCGTCTCACTGAGGTGTTCAAGCACAACCGACTTATATCGCCCTTGAAAGAACTCAAGGTTACGACGAAACACAGCGTTGTAAATGGTTACGTACTCGGCAAGCAGTCTCGCATCGGCCGGGCTATAGTCGTAGGCTGTTTCGAGATATGCGGAGAGTATGGCACGAAGATTATTGATGTGGTCGACGCGGGCATCTTCAGCAAGCAGCATTATGTCGGCATCAAGCCCAACATCGATTGTGGGATCTACCGCATGAATGACGGTATAGCGGCCGAAGAAGCTGAAGGTACCTGGCCCCGGTTCAAACTGTGCGCCGATAAAGGCGCCGATGCCTCGTATCTCCTCGAGCGTCTGTATGACCTCGCGTGGGCCTTCGTAGTTTTGAAACTCAATTGTTGTGTCGATATACGGCGAGAGTTCTTCGCGGGCAACGTCTAATGCTGCTAAGGAGAGTGGAGCCCACATCAACAAAACAAGTATGAGTCTTTTCACAACTAGTACTCCTTCCCTTCAGTATAAGAGTCGATCCCCGATTGATCAATCTCACGGGCTCGACGAAGCGAGTCTTCCCGTAGTTCTCGAGGGAAGTCCTGCTCCGAAACAACCCGGTAGGCTTCACGCAGCAAAGGATCTACCTTCTCACCTTCTATGCTCCGCAGCGACCGCAAGGCACCAAGGGCCGTCGCAGCAAGCGGCTCATAGGGTCGAGGCCCGGCTTCCTCCTTCAGATACCTTAGCGAAAGCTGGCCAACAAGGAGATCCGGATCAAAACCAACATTTGACAACTGTTCAAGCAGTACCACACGCACCTCGCGGTTGCGCTCGACCGCGCCAGCCCGCAGGAGAAAACTGCGTGTTCTTGCATCCGGCCGTGCTCCTAACAGGCGTATGGCCTCGGCTCGTGCCCACGGAAAGTCGTTTTTAATCATTCCATCTCGACGAATCGGGTTAAAATACACTTCGGCTGCCAAGCTTTCGAGAATGTATCTCAGATACACATTATCCGCCCCCGCTCGTCCCGGCCGATAGCGCTGTTGTAGTTCGGCCAAGAGCTCGCGCCTATCCGCAGCGGACTCACTCCGCAAGATCTCTTCCAGGTACAGAAAGTCCGGAATCCCGCGCCACTCGGCGGGGCCAGCCCGCCTGAAAACAACCCCTTGAGGTCTACCCGTTGCAGCGAAGTCGCCTCGAGCGGCAATCCACCCGGTTTCACGCGCACCAGCAGCGGGAGATACGCTCGCACCGAAACCATCCAGACCTACCCTTACTCCGTACACTCCCCAGTTCTCCGCCGCCATCAGCACGTGTCCATGGGCTTGCGCTCCGCGAACAAACCCGCGTGCCTCTTCAATTGGAGCACGACTGCGGATACCGTATACCGGTGAGAACAGCATAAGGCCTCCGTTGCGCAGACCCAGCAATGGTGCTCCGCCTGCTGCACTCATCCAGACAACATCATCTGCAAGCGAGTACTGCTGTTGCGGGGATATGTACACCGCCTGACCGCCTGACCTGTAGCCGACAAATGAGCCTGTATCCAGTTGCCGCAACTCACGCAGGTCACTCCACTCGAGCCTCAGCATTGTATCGGCTTTGCCTGCCCGGTCTAGAGGCATAAGGCGGTCAGACAGCACTACAATGAGGTCCGCAGGCGTCGCCGTAGAACCCGCGCTTGGCGCTACCAATAACGTGGCTGTGCCGTCAAGCTCTCTATGACTCCAGCGTGCGCCACCTGAACCAACTCGATGCAGACGGCGGTCGGCAGTCGCCACAACAATATCACCGTGAAAAGTCACCACCGGCGGAAGTATCGGCACATCCGATAACTCCACGCTCCACAACAGCACACCGGAAGGCCCGTAAGCCCGGAGCACCGGCGACTCAGGATAGGCAACCACGAGTTCCCCGTCGGCCCCAACTGCAAAGGGCAAGGCACGGCTACGCTCAGGCCGAATGCGAAACACCACCCGGCCAGCCTCCGAGACCGCTAGGATTGTACCGTTCTCAAGCCCGACATACACAGTACCCCATGGTGCGGCGGTTAATGCCTCGGTCGGCCTGCCAGGAAGTGCAACACGATGCACTGTCTGCAAGCTGCCCGGTTCGAGCCGGTAAAGGTATCGATCTTCAGCGCTCAGGTACCAACTACCGGAAGAAGAAAACACCGGCCCGCCCCGTACCATACCGCCAAGTATGCGACGTGTAGGGGTAGCCACGGAAGTTGTGCGGGTCTCGGCTGAAGCCGTGCGCATCTCAGCGGAGGATGGATCATTCTGGCCGCGAAGGTCGGTTCCGGTAAGGATTATCATGCTGATCAACAACAACCAGACCAGGTAAGTTGGGCGGTACGATTTTCGCTGTAAACAACCCTGCAACGTACTACTCCCTTTGAAGCACCGGTCACTGTCCTTTTTCAAGAACCGTTACTGTCTCAATATGCGAGCTTTGCGGATAAAAATCAAAAATGCGTCGGGAAACAACTTGATAACCGCCGCGAATGAGAACTCCCACATCTCGGGCCGAGGTTGCTGGGTCGCAGGAAACATAGAGTAAGCGCTTAATTCCCGCTGTAATGAGATACTGTAGAACCAAAGCGGATAGGCCAGCCCGTGGTGGATCCAGCACAGCCAGGTCGTGCTGTTGCCGCACTCCGTCCTGCCGACACCAGTCCTCTACCCGTGCCTCTACGCTCGTCACATTTTGAAGACCGGCAAGGTTCGCCCTTTGCGCCGCTACCGATGCAGGGTGG
>PXEI01000418.1 GCA_003564775.1 Spirochaetaceae bacterium | reverse complement strand
GTGAGAAACGCGGTAGTGAGGATATCGACTTTACCGAGTTCCTCTTGGGAACCATTCATTCAATTCTCGACGATCTTGGCGACACCAGGTCCTCGCTTATGGGGATTGGTGTGGCCATGGGCGGTTTGGTCAACTCGATTGGCAACGAGATTGCGGGCTCAATCCCCATGGGACTGAGCCAGTATGACTTTCAACGGGAAATCTCCGACCGTGTCGAGGTGCCGGTGGTTGCCGAGAACGACGCAAACGCCTGCGCCTGGGGCGAACTCACCTTTCACCGCTACGAAGAGGTGCATGACTTTCTCTATGTGTTGGTGCAAATGCGCGAGGCCGAATGCGGGCGTCATTTGTATGGAGGGATTGGTGTAGGTATCGGCGTAGTAATCAACGGCACCCTCTATCCGGGAGCCAATTTCACCAGTGGTGAGTTCCGCAGCGTGTTCTGGGACGGGCAGAGTTCGGGACAGTTCTCACTGACAGATGATGAGGCTGCGAGAGTATACACCGATGAAGGCCTTCGTAAGAAATTCTTTCGCGAGTTGGCCAAGAACGTCGCTCTCATTATCAACGTCATGAATCTGGATCACTTGTTCATTGGCGGAGACTTCCTCAATAGCGGCGCTGAGCTCGAGGCAATCCTACACGAGGAAATACAGCAGAACTGGCCCTACGTCTCACCGGTGAAGTGCGATATTCGGTTTTCTTCGTTCGGGGAGAATGCTGTGGTATACGGGGCGGCGGGTATGATGCTTGAACGCCTATTCTCTGACCAGATCTTTCCTTTGGGCGATATACGAAACCGGCATGGCCGGGATGAGGTGTTGAGCGATTTTAACGAGGGGATTTTGAGCCGCGGCGGCTCAGGAGAACGATAGCTGTCCGCATCGCGGACAGAAACAAAGGGGGGGGGCATATGATGCTACGCAAACGGTTTCTAGTAGTGGTTGTCGCGGTTCTATTTGCAACCGTACTCGTGGTTGCTGGCTGCAGCCGGGGGCAAGCAGACGACGGAAAGATCACGGTGAGGGTGTTCCACTATCTTGATCTGGCGGATAACACGTCAACCGACAACTTTAACGAGGTGCGGCGCGCGTTTGAGGCGGCCAACCCAAACATCAATCTGGAGTTTGATTACCTCTTTGATGAAGCCTACCACAACCGGCTTCAGGCCATGGCAGTGGCGGGGCAGCTTCCGGACGTCATGTTTCTCTGGCCAGACATGCGAACCGGTGATGTTACTGGAGCTGGCCTGGTGAAGGATCTCTCTCCCTGGGTTGATCAGGTCGCCCACGAGTTTGTTCCGGCAGCGTTGGACGCACAGGGGCCAAACGGCGAGATCTGGGAACTCCCAGAGCAGATCACGGCTACGCATGTAATGTTCACGAATGAGCGCTTGCTGAGCGAACTGGGGCTTGCATTTCCAGAGACTTTTGAGGAGCTGCTCGCCCAGGGCGATGTCATTCGCAACGCCGGATACATCCCTATTGCCATGGACAACGGCGGCGGATGGCAAATGCAGAGCACCTTCCTTAGTGCCCTTGTGGAGCGTACTGGAGGTCGTGACTGGTTCGACCGCGCGGTACTTGGTGAGGTCAGTTTTGCCGACCCTGAGTTTGTTCGGGCACTTGTGGTTATTAAGACTCTTTCGGACGCCCAGATGTTTACCGCTGGCGTGAATCAGGCTGAGTATGGCCAAGCCCTCACCGACTTTGTCAACGAACGAGCAGTCTACTTCATAGATGGCGGCTGGCGGACGAGTAACCTTACCGGCGAACTCACCGCGGAACAGCAAGAATACACCGCGTATAACGTGTTCCCCCGCCTCCGCAACGAGCAGGGCCAACCAAAATCAACCGCAGTTGTTGCTGGTACCGGATTTGGCATGAACGCCAATTTGTCCGGTGAAAAGGCTGAGGCGGCCTGGAAGTGGATCTACTTCTTCGCAGGGCCTGAAGGTTCGGCCATAAAGGCTGCACAGGGTTGGTTGCCAGCTACCATGAACGCCGTTGGACCCGATGCGCCAGTTCTTACGCGCAAGCTTGCAGATTTCCTGGCCGCAACTCCAGGCGGCTACGTCGTGGACTCCATCATGCAGGCTGAAGGGATGGGTGTCCTGCACCCGGCTATTCAGGAAATGATGTTCGGGGCCTTAACACCACAACAAGTTGGGACTCGTTACGAAAACTGGGTAGCCGCAAACGACTCACGACGTCGCTAGGTTGTCCCTGACCCGGCCGGTGTTCTTCCTGGCGGCTGTTGGCCGTCAGGAAGCGCGGCCATTTTCCCAGAAAGGGACATGCGCATGACAAGCATTGCCGAGAAACGCCTAAGCTACGGGATTCTTGTGGGGCCAGCGGTGGCGATCTATGCCGCGGTGATTCTATTCCCAATACTTTTTAGTTTCACGCTGGGATTTACCCGCTGGAGCGGATTCGGTACACCGGACTGGATAGGTTTGGGAAACTACACGCGAATGCTGGCTGACCCGGTGTTCAGAATTGGCCTGCGGAACAATATGCTCATCGTAGCAGTCTCGGTCTTTGGGCAGATTCCCTTTGGCTTCTTGTTGGCTTACATCATCTACCGGAGAATGGTTGGTGGGCATGGGTTCTTCGAGACGGTCATCTTCCTGCCTATCACGGTCTCGGCAATTGTCGTGGCCAAGTTGTGGAACCAAATATTCTCTCCCGCGGGTGTGGTCACACAGCTTATGCGTATAGTGTATGACGACCCTCGGTATGTGTTTTCCGTGTTTGAGAGCCGAAACTGGGCAATAGCGCCAATTCTGGGTGTGATTTTTTGGTACTACACCGGCATTTACATGGTCATATTTCTGGCAAATCTTCACAAGATTAATCCTGACATAATTGAAGCCTCAATCATTGATGGGGCGAAGGAACACCAGATCCTGTTCCGGGTCATACTCCCACAGATGACAAATATTGTGTTCACCACCGCAGTATTCGCAATTGCCGGGAGTCTGAAGAGTTTTGATCTCATTTTTGCAATGACCGGCGGTGGGCCTGCCAACTACACCGAGGTGATCTCCATATACATGTATTACAACACCTTCCGCTACTACAACTATGGGTACGGAAGCGCGGTATCCATGATGATCATATTTCTTAGTTTGGGTCTGATTACGGCACTCCTTGCCGTTTCTCGTCGCTTTGAACGGCGTTTTGAGTAGGAGAATAAGTCATGGGAAGCACCTCACTACGGCACAGAAAAGACATGATCGCCTGGCGAATCTTCTCATACATCTTCATGGCGATATTTACATTCCTCGCTATTGCACCTCTGCTCTGGCTCTTCTACAGCTCTCTCAAACCCCACCCAGATATCGTCAGAAACATTTTCTCGCTTCCCCGGGAGTTTTACATCCGCAACTATCTGGTTGCCTGGGAACGTGGTCAGCTGGCCATGCTCATTGCCAATAGTGTCTTCTACTCGGTTGTAGCAACAAGCATAACCGTTGTTCTGGCTCTGTCGGCGGGCTACGGTCTTGCAAAGTTCAATTACCGCATATCAAAGTTGATCTACGGCTTCTTCGTCATGGGGCTTCTTGTAACGGCCCACTCGGTTCTGGTTCCTCTTTTTGTCATGGAGACACGAATGGGAATTGCTGACACACGGTTCGGCGTCATACTGCCGTACGTGGGTTTCGGCCTGCCCTTTATGATCTACCTCGCGACATCCTACATCAAGGGAATTCCCAACGCATTGGAGGAGTCAGCTCGGATCGACGGTGCCACCTACCTGCAGACCTTCTGGCACGTCATACGCCCATCTGCTGCGCCGGTGGTCGCTACCATGACGATATTTGCGTTCCTTGCGAACTGGAACGAGTTTGTGTTTGTCTTTGTCCTGACAAGCCGACAGTCGCTGCGCAGCTTGCCGGTAGGAATAAACGCTTTTGCAGGTGGAATGTCACGTGACTACGGGCTGCTCTTTGCCGCCCTGGTCATAGGCACAATCCCAATGATCCTCTTCTACCTTTTCTTTCACCGCCATCTCAAACGCGGCTTTGCCGCTGGCGCGGTGAAGGAGTAGGCGAGGATACTGCGTTACGGAAGGCAGGAAGGCCCCGAATTACCCCAGCAGTCAGCAGTTGAAAGGGGTGGTAGAAGAGCAAAGGGAACAAAGCAAGGGCAAGAACCTCT
>PXEI01000179.1 GCA_003564775.1 Spirochaetaceae bacterium | reverse complement strand
TTTCGCGCACTGGAAAAACAAGGGGGCCAACGTACTCATTCGAAAGTATGATCATTTTTCGAGAAGGCTTCCCGACCTGCGAGTCACAGATTTGTCACCACTGAAACGCCATGCGTGTCGACATCTTGAACGAGACCTTAGCATCGCGGTCGACGGAACGGTCTATATGTGTTTAGAAGACATTGAACGAGAACACCCGCTCGGCAACGTATTTCAAGACGGTGTACGCTCAGTTTGGGAATCTGGAGCCAGTCGCTTTCAGGAACACGTGTCCGGAAAGTTCACCACAATTTGTCGAGACTGTGATGAATACTACACCTTCAACTTTTGAGTACTCCGGCTCGGGGAGTGTAGCCGACACGGACTATACCGTGGTTGGAAGCGCCCGGAATCCGGGGGGCCGGACACGGATGAGTATACTGGTTCTTCATCGAGGTGGGCGAATAGACCGAGAGGGCCTGTTCCGAGATCTCTCTGAGCGCCATGACGGCGAGATTATCTCATTAGAAGCGGCTGAGGGCAGCTACGACGTCGAGCGTTTAGCCCAGCGTCACGGAAACGTGCGGTTTGTGCTTCCTGCTCGTGCTATGAACATTGGAGCCCAAATCAATATTGGGGTACGGGAGTGTTCGAGTGACTACGTGTATGTCATCTGGAATGATATGCGCCTGCCAGATCTCTCTGAACGTGTCTTGAGCCGCGCAATGTCTGAAGAAGTGTTGTGCAACGCCCCATACATACGCAATGACCGATCACAGGTAATCCCCACAGTTATGACGCCGGCATTTGAAAGAAAGGGCACACTGCGTGTAGTTCCACAGACACCTCACAGCGAGACGGTGCTATCGCTGTACCCCTATGACTACGTCGGCCTCTACCACACCCAACGCTATCTTGATGTGTTTGGGTATGATGCCCGGATCAGCCGACCGTACTGGCAGAAGCTTGAGTTTGGCTTACGGTGCTGGATGTGGAACGAGAGAATTCAACTGAGTTCGGCATTGCGAGTGGCGTACTCAGGCACACCACCTTCGGAAGATACAACCCCGGAACAAGACTACCTGCGCTTTTACTGGAAAACGCTTGGCGTTCGCATATCCCCAAACGGCGCAAATCTGAGCGCTCGTAGGCTTATTGGGGGCATTTTGCGAGCCCCTAGCTCGGCGCCAGCGCTTATCAGGTCCTTCCGGGAGTTGCGCCGCGAGTTACGCCGATATGGGCCACGGTACAAGAAGTCGGCGCTGAAACTCATTGCGGAATGGGAGGCAGAGGCATGATTGCTGTATTTCTCCAAGCACGACTGGGTTCGACCCGGCTTCCACGAAAAGCAGTTCTACCCCTGGGCGGCGATACGGTTGTTGGACATGCAATGAACAACCTCCGCAAGATACATGCCGACCAGTTCTGGTTACTCACCGACAAGGACAGTTATACCGAGCTGCAGCCCATTGCCGAGGCACACTCCTTCGAATGCCTTTCGGGCTCAAAGAACGACGTACTGCGGAGATTTGCAGTAGCTGCTGAGAAGCTTGCCCCAGAGTTCATAGTGCGCGCAACGGGCGACAACCCGCTTGTTTCCTATGAACTTGCCAACCTTCTGCTTGAGGATCCCCGGGCACGAGAAGCTGCCTATTCAGGGTATATTGGCCCCCCTGTTGGAGTCGGCGTTGAGTTAATCAGCACTTCCGCGCTCTTGCAGGCGCACGTTAGAGCCAGGTCCCACCACGACAGGGAACATGTTTCCCCGTATCTGTATACCCACCGTGATCTCTTTGATATCTACCTCCCGCAGGCGCCGAATCAGTACTGTCTCCCGGAGGCGAGGGTCACGCTTGATACCGTGAATGACTACCGACATCTCGAACACATCTTTGCCTGGCTTGGCGATAACCAGGAAATATCTACGCTACAGCTCCTTGAATACCTACGCACCGGACCGGCAGCGTGAGTTTACATGATTCGTTGAGCTCTACCATTCTCCTGCTGCCTGAAACCTTGCCGGAACACGGAGTCGGGCATATAACACGGATGCTTGGCCTGCGCCGAGAGTTGCTAGACCAGCCCAAGGTGCAGGAACAGGATATCATTCTTGGTCTTGGTACCCACGACCTGAACCGTCCGGCAGTCCGCGCGCTTCTAACTGCCTACGAGGTACCCACCGAGTCGGTTCTCCTGCTAGATTCACGTATCTCACACCCTGCGCCCGTACCCCCTTGTGACCTCGTTGTACTTGACCGCCGTACACTCGATCGGTCCTTCGTGGACACGGTTCTCACCAGGCTATGCGCAACCCACAGACCGGTGCTCCTGGGGCTGGACGCGGTAGGCTCCGGGGCTGAGTTGTGTGACTACGTGATAGACGGGTTTCCAAGGCTACGAGGGCTCCGAGGTAACGAGCAACATACTGCATTCATAAGCTCCTCGACAGTGAACTCTCCGCGTAAAACCTCTTCCAGCCGCAAACACCAAACCGAAATGCTCCGCGTTTTGATCACACTCGGTGGAGCAGGTGACAAGCAACAAGAGTCACTCCTGCTACGGGCGCTCTACCGCAGCTGCCGCCCACCGTTGGAGGTTCACATTTACGGGAGACCTTTGCCAGATAATGCTTCGGCAGACGCTCGGATTTCTGCCCTTGAGTCTGCTTCGTGGAGGGTCCGTTGGTGCACACGCGAAACGGCCGATGCCTCAGACAAGATCACTGTATATCGGCACGGTTTTGATCCGAGTTTGGCGCAAAACCTCTCGGAGTTTGACCTTGTTTGCACTCATTTTGGGGTAACAGCCTATGAAGCTGCCGCGGCCGGTTGTGCGGTGCTGTTGCTGAATCCCAGTAGGTATCACCAACAGTTATCCCGGGTCGCTGGTTTTGCCACCCTGCCACGAGCAAGGATGTCTCACTGGAGGCGAGTCCGCACTGTTGGGAAACTGCTTGGAGATCTTTCCGCAGTGCGCGCTCGCACTGCGGCCGTGCTAAACCCGGAAGGGCGCACCACTGTAGATGTCATACACGATCTCGTGCAGTATCGCAGCACACAGACATCCAATGGGCAGCAAGAACCTGTCGCGGCCAATCCATCTCAGTGTCCAGTTTGCTCCTCCGGCTCGGCTTCGCTCTTGTATCGATTTCCCGCTAAGAACTATCTCCGCTGTCATGTCTGCGGAATGCTTTTTATGCAACGAACCATGAGCCATGGTATTCAATACAACACCGACTACTTTTTCCGGGAGTATACAAAACAGTACGGCAAAAGCTATCTGGAAGACTTTCACCATATACAGAGTATGGGTGCGCGACGTCTACACCACATTCAGGCCCTGCTTCATAGCTCTGCGAGCCCGGGGGCTACAACAGCCCACCGCACATCTGCATCCCATTTTACAGTGCTGGATGTTGGTTGTGCATACGGACCGTTTATGGCGGCGGCCCAAGAGGCTGGTGCTCGTAGCTTTGGGATCGATGTAGCCGAGGATGCGGTGCGGTATGTCGTTGATCAGCTGGGCTTCCAGGCGGCCTGTGTTCCTGTGCAGGAACTGGACTCGGTTCAACAATTTGGCCAGGAGTCCTTTGACGTGGTCACTATGTGGTACGTTATTGAACACTTTGATCGGCTCGATTCAGTTCTGAAAAAGGTAGCTGGCCTCGTTGCGCCCAACGGAGTTTTCGCTTTCTCCACACCAAACGGCGGTGGAATATCAGCACGTAGTAGCCAGAAGCGATTTTTGCATAACTCGCCGGATGACCACTACAGCGTTTGGGAAGCGAAGACCTCGGCCAGAATACTCACACGATTTGGATTCCAGATTGAACGTATTGTCGTAACCGGACATCATCCGGACCGCTTTCCATTAGTAGGAGCTTGGGCGGACCGTGCACCTTTTAGGTGGATTCTCCACCGGTTGAGTACGTGGTTCGCCTTGGGCGATACATTTGAGGTATACGCCCGCAAAGTTGAAGTAGAGCAGGGAGACCGTGTATGAGCTCGTCGATTCCTGACACACCAACCATTCTGATTCTGGGAGCAGCGCTCATGCAGCGCCCCGCTTACGAAGCGGCGCAACGGCGCGGTTGGCGGGCCGTTGCGGTAGACCGCGATCCCCAGGCTGCTTCACGAGCACTCGCGGCCGAGTTTCTGCAGGCCGACATTGCAGATCACACCGAGGTGGCAGGAGTCGCGTCCGAGTATGCACAGTCTCACC
>PXEI01000298.1 GCA_003564775.1 Spirochaetaceae bacterium | reverse complement strand
CGGAACCATGCTTGGCAGACCTTCCACGAACTACATCAAGGATAAGAAAGTCGTACGCCGCCGCCACGCCTTCCTCGATACTACTCGTGGTTGTGGCGTCGGCGCCTATTTCGTCGAGTAGAGCAGCGAGCGCGCGCTGGGTTGACGGTACCGGGCTCACCACCATGACCTTAGCCTGTGAAAGTTCCTGCTGCGCCTGCGACTGCCCAATCACGCCTGTGTTCGTGCCCTGCTTCTGCTGCACAAGCTGAAGGCCAAAGCTGAAGCGGGAACCACGCCCAAGCTCACTTTCAACCGTAATCTCTCCGCCCATCATTGTCACGAGCCGGTGGGAAATACTCAAACCAAGCCCCGTACCCCCATGTGAACGGGTTGCGGACCCATCAACCTGTACGAATGGGTCAAACAGAGTTTGGATCTGCTGCGGAGCTATACCAATTCCGGTATCAACGACCTCAAACAGCAGTCGAAAGGGCGGTGCCTTCTCGGCGCTGAGTCTGAGTTCGACGCTACCTTCGTTTGTAAACTTGATTGCATTCCCAACGAGGTTCAGTAACACCTGCCGCAGCCGTCCTGGGTCCCCCTGAACAAGGGCCGGTACTTCTTTGGTCGTGTATGCAGAGAACTCAAGGTTCTTCTGACCGGCAACGAGGGCCAATGCATCTCCGACATCCTCAATGACCTGGGCGGGTGAGAAAACGATCTCCTCTAGTTGGAGTTTCTCGGCTTCGAGTTTGGAGAAGTCAAGGATATCGTTGATAAGGAAGAGGAGGGTGTCGGCACTTTGCCGAATAATCTCCGCATACATCCGTTGCGAGTCATTGAGTTCCGAATCTAATAGGACTCCAGCTAAACCAATTACCCCGTTTATGGGGGTGCGAATCTCGTGACTCATGTTGGCAAGGAACTCACCCTTTGCCTCGGCCGCAAGCGCGGCCTCTCGAGCCAAGCGCTCAGCCCTTACCAGTGCCTCTTCCAGTTCTTCCTCGGAGAGGCGGCGTTCGGTTATATCGTAGTTTATTCCAACAATGCGGAGGGGTAGGCCCTCGGAGTTGCGTAACACCAGTGCGGAACCGGCAAGGTACTTTAGCTGTCCGTCAGGGTGGACAATGGGGAACTCTTGATAAAACGAGCCAGGCGTTGTATTGGGCTCCAGGTAGTCACGGGGCAAGATGCAGCGTCGCCACAGGTCAAACGAAGGTTCGCATTCCTCCGGATCCATTCCTACTAGCTCGTACATCCGCCGATCCCAATGAAGCGTGTTGCCCACAGTATCGTAGTCCCAGACTCCAACCTGCATGCTTTCAATTGCAAGCTGGAGTTGCTCGGGTGAGTGTTCCATTACTGCGGGTTGAGGCTCGACCAGCTTTGGTAGGTGCCACAGAGCGTGACCAACAAGCAGGAGGGCAACAGATAGTGAGCCTGCTGTAAGGAGCTGAGCTCCCAGGAGCGCCAGAGGTATGTCGGCGAGGAAGAATGTGCCAAACAGGCTCAGCAGCCCAAGCAGCAGTGCATACATGGCACGGCGGAGCTGGCCTTGCGTGGGCAAGACTGTGTGCGTGGGCACGGCTTTGGCGGACGGTGAAGTATTCACATGGGCACCCTTTTTTTCCAATTATCACACCCAAGCATTCAAAATGCAATGATTCATGCGCGTACAGGCGGAACCAAGCCCATTCCGGGCTATGACTTGGAAAGCTCTACCAGAAACTCCCGAGGTAGCTCTACCCGAAACCGCTCCGGGAGACTTCGTCGCCCTGGGCTTACCAGTGAAAGATTACCAATTGCGGTTTCAACCAGGTGTTCGCGCTCGGATCCGTAATAGGCCGACTCGCAGGAACGCGCATCGAGTATGAGGGCGCCACTGGTTTCGTCTGCCGTATGAACACGCACGTGTTCAGGGCGGATAAGGTAAAAGGTACCCCGGCTTTCGCCAATATCTTCACCCTTGAGTATGTTCGCCCGCCCTGTGAAGCGAGCAGAGTATATGCAGCGGGGCCGTTCATAAAGATGCTCTGGTGTTCCCGAATCGACGACAACTCCGTTCTGAAGCACAACAATGCGGTCAGATATCTGCAACGCCTCATTTCGGCTGTGGGTAACAAAGATCATGGGAATGCCGAGTCGGCGCTGGAGCTTGATGAGCTGTCGCCGTAGCTCCTCACGGCGTTCAGTGTCAATTGCTGAAAACGGTTCATCTAGTAGCAGAGCGCGAGGATCGCACGCCAAGGCTCGGGCTACCGCGACTCGTTGTTGTTCTCCACCGGATAGCGTTTGCACCGAACGCTGCCCAAATGTGTCGAGCCCCACAAGCTCCAACAGCTCGGCAACCCGCTTCCTCCGCGTGTCAGAAGGTGTGTGGCGTGCCCGTAGCCCATAGGCAATGTTTTCGGCAACGTTTAGATGTGGGAACAAGGTGTAGTCCTGGAACACGTAGCCGATGTTTCGGTTCTGCGCTGACACGCCTTGAATGTCTGCGCCGTCTACAAGAATCCTGCCCGACTCGGCATGTTCAAAGCCAGCGACAATGCGCAAGCTTGTTGTCTTGCCGCTGCCGCTTGCGCCGAGCAAGGTAAGGATCTCACCGTCCTTGACCGAGAAGCTGACATCAAGATCAAACTCCTGGTAATGCCTGCGGATACTCTGAACTTCTAACACCGGCGCACCTCTCCTGTCCACAAAGCCTGTCGCATATCCTCTCACTATAGCGACCGAAAGGAAACGACGCCAGCTAGATAGGCGACGGCTGGGCTTGACATGTCCATATTAATCGTATATCGTAATTATACGATTAAAGAAAGGATAAGGGGGCCACGTGCAGAACAAGAGTTCAGAGTTCGGCGACGCAGACCGCCGCATAGCCAACATGGCCAAGGCTCTGTCCCACCCGGCGCGGGTGCGTATCCTCCGCCTTCTATCCGAGTGTGGACGCTGTTTTACCGGAACGGTGGTAAACGACTTGCCACTCTCCCAGGCCACTGTCTCGCAGCATTTACGTGAACTCCGGGAGGCCGGACTCATTCGTGGTGAGATTGAAGGCCCAGCAACCTGCTACTGCCTTGACTATGACGCGCTCAGAACTGTGTCTGCGGAGTTTGGAGCATTGTTTTCGGGAGTGTGTTGTGGTGAGCAGCAGGTAGACCCATTGAAGACCAATCCTACAGGAGGCGAGAAGTGAACGAGTTTACCGGACAGGAAGACAATCTTGATGAGGACGGCAACCGAGTCAAAGAGACTGTACGTGCTAGGTACGGAGGAATTGCCTCGGGAATCGGCTCGTGCTGTGCGGGGCCCGGCTCCGGCACGAGTCCGGATGAGGCTTTCTCAATGGTTACCGAACTCTACAGCCCTATCAAGGGATACGAGCCAGACGCAGACCTGGGGCTTGGGTGTGGGCTGCCCACCCGCTATGCACACCTGCAAACTGGTGAGACCGTCATAGACCTTGGTTCCGGGGCGGGTAACGACGCCTTTGTCGCGGCTGCCGAGGTCGGGGCGGAGGGCCGCGTCATTGGCCTTGATATGACCCCGGAAATGGTCGACCGAGCACGGGCGCTTGCCACGCGTCGTGGTGCTGCCAACATTGAGTTTGTTCTGGGTGAAGTTGAGAGCATGCCGATAGCGGACGAAGTTGCCGACTGTGTTCTCAGTAACTGCGTCTTGAACCTGGTTCCCAACAAAGCGGCTGCATTCCGCGAGACCTTTCGGGTTCTCAAACGCGGTGGACGCTTTGCGGTCTCCGACATCGTTCTAGAGGGTGAGCTCCCCCCTCAACTGCGGCACTCGGCCGAGATGTACGTAGGGTGTGTGGCCGGAGCTATGCAGCGCGAGGCCTATCTGTCGGTTATTCGTGCAGCCGGGTTTGTAGAGATTCGCGTCGCAGCCGAGTCCACAATACATCTACCGGACTCTGTTCTGAGTTCGGCTCTCAGCCGGGACGAGATTGACAGATTTCGTAGCTCGGGCGCCCGAATAGTGAGCGTGACGGTCAATGCGTCCCGGCCACCAGAATGAACTGGCGGCATTGCTTAGACCGGCTCTAGGCGAGTAAACTGCAAGCATGGACAACATTTATTTTTGCGACATGCAGACCGAGTATGGAAACTCGCTTGAGAAGAAATTTCGTAAGCTGTTGGCGGCTAGTGAGTTCTTTGACGAGATCACCAAGGGGCAGATCGTTGCGCTTAAGGTACATGTGGGAGAGCGG
>PXEI01000194.1 GCA_003564775.1 Spirochaetaceae bacterium | reverse complement strand
TGTCCTGTACTCCGAGATCATCTCTGCAGCAAAAACGGTTGAAATTGAGTTGCGCAACAGCAATCTCTTATTACGCAGCATTATTGACTCCGCTACCGACGGCATTTTTGTCAAAGACACCGAGTACAGGTTCGTTCTTTGCAACGAGGCCTTTGCCCGTAGTGCACCAAAACCCATGACGGTGGAAGAGATTATTGGGAAAACCGACAGCGAATGCGGCTGGTCGGACAAGTTTGTGAAAGGAGACCCTGAGCTTGGTAGCCTTGGCTTTGAAGAGGCCGACCGACGTGCACTGCACGGAGAAACGGTGCACATCACCGAGGAGCCCGGCGTCCTTGGCGACAAGGAAGGGTTGTTCTACACCATCAAGGCGCCATTCCATGACCTTCACGGAAGCATTGTCGGAGTTGTCGCAATTAGCCGCGACGTAACTGCCTACAAAACTATGGAGCAGGAAATGCGGGCCGCGCTCGCAGAAAAGGAGACGCTGCTGCGGGAGCTTCAACATAGGGTCAAGAACAACCTCAATGTCGTCTCAAGCCTGCTCAGTCTTGAGGGCCCCAAGCTCACAGACCCTCACTCCCGGCAGGTCTTCGCAGATGCCGAGGCGCGAGTTCACTCCATGGCCAAAATCTACGAAAGCCTGCAACACTCGGACAGCCCTGACATTGTTCAGGCTGCAGAGTACCTCAATGACCTGGCACAATCACTTGTCTCAACCTACGCCATAGGGACGGACAGTGTGACGCTCTCTACCGACGTTGCCGACATTGGAATTGAAACCGGTACCGCAGTCGCGTTAGGCCTCATCGTGAACGAAGCTGTAACCAACACCCTGAAGTACGCCTTCCCAGACGGTTTCGCCGGAGCAGAGGTGAAACTGAGCCTCCGGCGTGTGCGTGACGGACTTGCCGTTCTACGGATTGCAGACAACGGTGTAGGCCTTCCTGCAGGCTTTGAGATAGAAAAGGCCCAAGGCACCGGATCTGTTCTTATGACAGCCCTCTCGGAGCAACTTGGTGGTAGCATCTCGGTGGGGCCGGTTGTTGGTGGGGGCACCCTGGTAGCGGTCACGTTCACAATCCCGAGCGCCGACGCCGTCAACGCTGGCTTCGGAACGAAGTTGGACTTCAGTGTCGACTGGATAGTGAGATAAGGCGTGCTGCTATAATCGACACCAGGCTCAGTCCAATGGCCAGGGCAAAGACCATGCCCACTCCACCGAAAGTTTGCGTTGCTTCCGGGAACCCAAAATAGGCAATGCCCAGGGCAACCATTACCGCTCCACCAACAAGTTTGATCACCCGAGCATGCGACTCTCCAAAGCTTAACCGCTGCATCAAGACCACAGCCGCGACCACCACAATAATTTCCAACAGGAGATAGATCGACAGGTAGAGGGTAAAGAGTGCCGCGAAGACGCCTCCACCAACTCCAAGCCCGGCCACGTACTGTGACCAGATCACCGGGAATCCGGCGGTACAGGGCAGCTCAACCACACTTATTCCCAACGCAAAAACAGCGGTTGCAAGGAGCATGGGCAGAACAGCACCACGGTGTTCAAAAATAGCCCGTCCCCGCTGTGCAATAAGCGGCTGGAATCTTTCCGGAATGGTAAGCGAGAACCCCCATTTGAAGGCAAAGTAGTCTTTCATGTTGATGAGCCCCATCCCCACAGCCAGGGCCCCAATGACCAGGCGGATAAAGACCAGCTCGGCAGCTGCTGCCAGAACGCTGAACACTCCAAGAATGAAAAGGCCATACACAGACGCGGTGATGAGCAGAAAGACCAGCCCAACAGCTAAGGTGCGGCGACGGGATCCGGTGCGGACGATAAGCCCTATGAGAAAGGTCAGCACCCACAGCGAACACGGATTAAAGCCGTCTACTGCTGCAATAGCTGCGGTGACAACGAATGCAGGAAGCGTCTCTACGCTTATGCTGCCGAACACCGGCAGCTCAATGGAGCCCGCCAGGCCGCCGGGCACGGATCTGCGTCCGGCGCTGCCCGAGCCCCCGTCGCGGTCAGCCTGCCCTGTCAGATCACGCTCGCGGAGCAGTTCGCGTGCTATCCGTTCAATCTCAGGAATTGTTCCCGCGCCAATTCCGACCCAGCTGTACTCATCCAGAAAAAAACTCGGCACCCCTGCGGCTCCAATTCCCCTTTCTCGCGATAGTTCGCGAAAACGCGTCAAAGCCTCACGGTCCGAGGAAATCTCATAGCGTTGAATGTCCAGTTCCGGCAGGCGTGCTTCAAGTAGGTCCAACTCCGGTGCAGCGCGTGCACAAGCGGGGCAGCCCTCGGCCCAGAAGTACAGCAGGACCGGGGCTTCAGGTGTGATGTCATGCGCTGGCACGGCCTGACTGGGGCTGGCCGGGGCCCCGGCAACTCCACCGGCCGCAGCATCGGCTGCTTCACCCGCCGCACGCGGAGCACGGAACTCCCGGTTTTCAGCAAAGTACTCAAGCTCACGTGGCAACTGTTCAGCTATCTCGGAGTTTCCCTGATACGCGTTGTTGCCAATAATGAGTATCGGGAAAATGCGGTACTCACGGCCATACTCGGACAACAGTACCCGCGCTTCATCCATACGCGCTGCATCTAAGATGTCAAAGGCTTCTATCCTCAACGCGACACCGTACTCATCTTCCAGCATCGGCGCCTCGGCCGAAACAAAGGTGTCACAATGATCACAGGAGATGTCGCCGTAGTATCGGACATCTATAGAAACTGGAGTTGAGTCACCATGGGCCATGCCCGGAAGTACACCCCAGATCAATACCAGAATCACCGCACGAAAGAAAGTGTGCCGAAAACCGCTGAGTCTCACCGATCTCCCCCAACCGTCAATGTATGCAGGATTGTTTCGGGGTCGTCCTCACGCCATACGCTCCCGTCGGCACGAAGCACCTCAAGAGCAGTAATCTGCACCGACTGCGCTTCTGCAGATGTCTGCGTCTCGGCGTCGTTCGGCGGCAGCCCGATGGTTTCCCAGAAGCGATCCCCCGGAGCAAGCGCATCCGGCAACACAAGGGTTCCGGATGAGGAAAACCACACCCGCACCTCCTGCAGAACCTCGTCACTGACATTCTCAAGGTGGAGTCGTACCGGGGTACCTGGTACTGCCTGACCACCAGTTGCAGGCACACGCAGTTCACGAATCATGACCGGTGAGCCGTACTCGCGTGCTATGAGCGCTTGCTCGGTGGCAGCAATAATTCCAGGGAAGCGCTGTTGATCCATGACGCTCCGCCGTGCTCCGCTCTGAGCAAATAATGAGGTTCGTACCGAAAGCGGAAAGGTAAAAAGCGCGGACACTCCGGTGGTAATCATTCCTGCATCACGCAGTGAGTTGTCATCCGACTCGTGTCCCCGGTACCACATAACAGACCCCGCAATCAGCGCACCCAGACTTAACAAGAACCCGCCCGAGGCAAACCACCCAACCGTCATGTACCGCGGAAGATTCCGCTCAGCGGCCGCTAGGCGCGCCCGCTGGTTCTCAAGCTGAATATCGTAACGAGAAATCTGCTCGGCACTCACAGAGTGCGCCACAAACAGGACAACAAGAATCGCTGAAAGGCCACGTCTAATATTCATCTTCCATCCTCGTTTTGCTACTGTAGTATCTGAAGAAGCAAAGCGCAAGATGGGCACCCGGCTCCACTGCAGGCTATATGGAGAGATCATGGACAAACAACAACTACCGGACCGTTTCTACCAGACCACATTTATGATTGGCCTTGGTTTTTTCACGATGGGGCTTATGGATCCGCTCTACGACAACTACGTGCCGGTGTTCCTGAATCAGTATATTCAGTCACGCGCGCTCATCGGTGCCGTCATGACCCTTGATAACATCATGGCGCTCATGCTCATTCCGCTGGTAACGGCCTTAAGCGACAAAACCCGCACGCCTATAGGCAGACGCATGCCTTACATTTTGGTCACGCTTCCCATGAGCGCCGTCGTGTTTGTATTTCTGCCACGCGCAGGCATGACATCGCTGCTCATGCTGATCTCGGCTATTGTGTTGCTCAACCTCTTCAAGCAGGCCGCACGCGGGCCGGTCGTAGCTCTCATGCCAGATACCATTCCGGGAGAGTACCGGAGCGAGGCGAACGGGGTTATCAATACCATGGGCGGCATTGCCGCCATTGTTGGCACGGTGGCACTGGCTCCTATGATGGACTTACGGCTGGTGCTGCCCATTATTGGAGATA
>PXEI01000258.1 GCA_003564775.1 Spirochaetaceae bacterium | reverse complement strand
CGACATCACCTGGCGCATCTCAAAGGCTTTCTTGCGTTCCGGGTTCAGCGTCAACGAGAAAATGTCGCCGATCGTGGTAAAGCCCTGACCAAGTGGGTCGGAGTAGGGATACTCGGTAATGTCACGGTCGCTCGGGTCGCTGCTCGTCATGACAGAGGCTGGCTTTGTTCCGGCCGCCTTACCCGCGCTGGAGCCGCTGCTACCCACGGAGTAACTCATTGCGTAGTGGCTGTACAGGGCGCTGTACGCGTCGTAGAGATTCTTTACCCGCAGTTGGGCCTGACCGTTGGGCCCCATTATCTTCTCTACACCACCCACGCCGACATTGTTCTCTGCCGAGACACTGCCAGAGAAGTCAAGCGCCTTCTTGCCGGTGAGCAACATGGACGCATCCTCGGTCATGATCAGCACACCGCGGGTATGCATAAGCATGGTTGCCTCTGCGTTCCAGTAGGACTGAGCACCAACGTTGATGCCAGCAACAATTATGTTGATCTCGCCGCCCGCCTGCGTGAACTCAATAATCCTGCGCACAGTGCGGGCAGTCCAGTCCAGGTTCTCGGTGCCGCTCTCCATGTCAATCTTTGCACCACCCGATATTGGCAACCATTCAACCGGAATGCCTTCAGCCTCGGCCATGTCGAGCGCGGCATTAATACGCCGACACTCAGGCTCGGCAAGCGAACCCATGTCCACCGTGGGGTCAGAAAGAATAATGACGCGGCGCAGCGGTGTGGGAATAGAGGACAGCTGATTGGTAATAATCCCAAAAACCAGGTTGCTGGTGTTCTCTCCGTATGGCCGACCTTTGACCGAGACCGCCTTGTCAGGCGCCTGAGGATCAAGGTCGTACTCCTCAAACTCACCGCGCGGGTAGGTTTCGCTTACCGGAAAACCGGTACGCGTGACCATCTTAATAATCTCATACGGATAAAGGTTGCCGCGTTGTCGGGCACGAATAACCTTGCCCGCGTACTCGTCTATGGGCTGTAGCAGCTCAAGTGAGGGAGTGCGGCGGCGCATAGTGAAGTTCGTGCCGGAAATGTTTTCAAAAAGCAGCTCGGTTTCAACGACCTGATCAGTATCGCCCGCACCCTCTTGTTTAGGCCTGCGTGAGTACAGCACACTTTTCTCAAGTCCAAGATCCGTTACACGTGCGGCAAGCCGGGCCGCGTAGTCCTGAACCTGTTCCAGGGTCGTCTGCATGACTGAACGATTATGAATAATAATGCGGTTCCAGTATAAGCGGCGTTTGCGTTTTGCTTGTTCGGCGCGAATTGCGTACACCGCCTCCATGAGAACCTTTTCCAGTCCAATCATACGCACAATGCGGCCTTCGCCGTCAAACTCAATGCGCGAGCTGGGCACCTCTGCCAGTGCTATAAGGCGCTCATCTTTGGGGTTACTCTTGGCATTAAGCTGCAGAAGTCGAATGCCGTCGCTGTAATGCAGTACCTTGGTATTGAAGTTCACAAGTCGATATACTCGCAGTTCGCGGTACGCAAGTGGGCTGAACGAGAACCGCGATTCATCCTCTTGCCACCCATCTTCGCCAGGGATAAAACTGCGATACAGGCGGGTGCCGTCCGGGGCAACTGGGCAGAGAATGACTACCTCGGCAGCCGGATTGCTTTTGTTCAGTAACGAAACGACAGTCTCAACCGCAATATTTGGGTCACCGTTTGGCTGAAGCAGGAGCGCCTCTGAGGCTGGGCCGGTCTCGGCCAAGTACTCAGCCAGCGCAGCAACTGAGTCTGGGGTGCCAGCAACGCGGCTTACCGCTGTTACCGTGTTCCCGCTGCCTTGCACATCACTGTACTCAGCACGGAAAACGTACAAGCCCGATGTCTCGGAGATCTTCTCATTTGAAAGATCACGGTCACGGCTGTAGCGTCTGCCTAGAGCTATGAGCGCCAGCTCGCGGCGGCGGGTGTCGCCGTTCGTTACTGCCTTTACCAGCTCGCCTAGCAAGTTTTGACCGCTATTCACCAGGTTGGAGATAGCGCGCTCGGTGATGCGTGTTTCCGCCCCGTCCTTTGACAGCCTGTCCAGGGTACGGGTGACCTTGTCAATCTTCTCTTCTCGAATAATTTCCAACATCTCTCGGTCAACAAAATGGTAGCGGGCATGAATAGCGGAGTCTGCCAGGCCCGGTGCATCTTGCTGCGCAAGATAGGCCACCCGGTCAAGCGCGTTGGAAAGCTCGCTCCCGACCTCGCTGGCGTCTGCGTGTTGCTCCAGTGCAAAGAGGGATGCATGCAACAACATCCGTTTGGTTGCCAGGGCGGCGTGGCTCTTGTAAATACGGTGTAGCACCCCCAGTGAGCGCTCTTCGTCTGCCTCGGAACTGAGCGAAAACCGTTGGAGGGCCGCTCTTAGATTGGCCAGGAATGGTTCGGGAAGCCCCTTTTCTGCATCTGCCCGGCGCTTAAAGTAATGCATAAGCAGCTCTTGCGAACTCGCGGCGCGGGCGAACCCGGAAGCGAGTAAGGGTGTTGGGTCAAACAGCATTTCCAGGTCGGCGTACATCTTTACCGCTTCGCCAATGAGGTGAATCATACGGACACGAAAGCGTTCGTCCTGAGTGGCGATCTTAATCATTCCCTGAAGAAGGGCCCCGGCGTCACCTCGGTGGTCAAAGCCCAGGAATAGTCCGTAGTACTCACGTTCCAGCAGTTCCCAATGGGCTGCAGGGGTCTCGGGAGGCGGAGTGAACACAACTTGAACCGATGTATCTTTAGGCTCTTCCGGCCCAGCTTCGCCAAGTTCCAGCTGCAGGAGCTCCTGTCCGGCTGCAACCTGCTCGCCTTTCCGCACAAGAATCTCTTTCACTGTGCCGTTGTCGGGTGCCTCCACGACCATCTCCATCTTCATGGCTTCAAGTGAAAGCAGAATGTCGCCGCGTTTTACGCTTTGACCTGGTTCAACTGCAATGGAAAGGACGAGTGAAGGTGACGGCGCCTTAACCGCACCACCGGACTCAATCTCAATACTATACGGAACGCCCTCAACCTCGCACTGGAGTGCATCACCGCGGTCAACCATCTGAATGCGGTATCTGCTGTTCTGATAGGTGAGGAGCGACTCATGCTCATGTTCCACATAGTTTGCCATGAGTGCCACGTCGTTGTGCTCTATGAGGTAGCTATTGTTGCCCAGTGCCCGGATGAGAAAGTCATAGCCGGTACCTCCAGCGCTGAGGGTAATTTTGCGGCCATTAGAGATAGATACCTCTCTGGGGTATCCACCTGAACTTAGCTGCCCACGGAAGTTTGCCAGCTCTTCTCGGTAACCGGCAATGTATTGTTCAATTGCGGTCGCCACCAGGGCAACTTCCCAGTCGGTACGGGGTCGCAGAGTACGTCGCTGGGCAAGGAGTTCCTCCACGAATCGAGTGTGAACACCACCTCTGAGTACTTCCTCGGTACTCAGCAGATCCAACAAAAAGGCACGGTTGGTTGTTCCCCCTTCTATCTTTATGCGCAACTCACCAAGGGCACGTTTCAGGCGCGCAATGGCATCGTGTCGTGTAGGTCCGGAAGCAATGATCTTGCCGATCATTGAGTCAAAATCGGTCGGGATAACGCTTCCGTGTTCAATACCGCTGTCTACACGAATGCCCGGGCCTGATGGGATTGTATACCGTACAACCCGGCCGGGTGAGGGGGTAAAGTCACGGTCAGGATCCTCTGCATTAAGCCGAACCTCCATAACTGCCCCGCGCGGGACGGCACGCTCTTCTGGTAGCTTGTTGCCAAAGGCGACATCGATCTGACCCTTGACCAGGTCGACGGTGTAGAGCTGCTCGGTAATGGGATGCTCCACCTGAAGCCGGGTATTGACCTCCATGAAAATGAAGTCCTCTGACTTGATATCGTAGAGGAACTCAACCGTACCAGCGCTCTCGTATCCGGCACTCACCATGAGTCTGTGGGCGGCCGCCTCAATCTCGGCTATTTTCTCAGGCGCAAAACCTGGTGGAGGCGTCTCCTCAATGATCTTCTGGTTGCGCCGTTGCACCGAGCAGTCACGTACACCAAAGGTGTGCACGGTTCCGTGCCGGTCAGAAAGGCACTGCACCTCAAGGTGACGACCGTTCTCTACCAGGCGTTCAATGAAGACGATATCGTCGCCTGTTATGCGCACTGTCTCTTCACGTGCCGAGTTGAACTGCCGCTCCAGTTCTTCCGGTGTATGCACAAAGCGTATTCCACGTCCACCACCGGCATTTGCT
>PXEI01000121.1 GCA_003564775.1 Spirochaetaceae bacterium | reverse complement strand
GGACAGGTCCTCCACGCGCTGCTTCCCGTCGCCCTTGTAGCGCTCGGCAAGGTCCAGCAGACGCTCGGTGGAGTCCTCCCGGCGGTTCAACAGAACGTCTTCAACCGCCTCAAGTAACTCTGCCGGGACGTCGTCGTAGACCTCAAGCTGGCCCGCATTGACAATTCCCATATCCATACCGGCACCCACCGCGTGGTACAGGAACGCCGCGTGCATTGCCTCGCGAACTGTATCGTTACCGCGGAAAGAGAACGAAACGTTACTCCCCCCGCCGGAAATCCTCACATACGGAAGACGCTTTTTGATCTCGCGCACGGCCTCAATGAAGTCTACAGCGTAGTTCGCATGCTCCTCTATACCGGTTCCAATAGCGAAGATATTCGGATCAATGATGATATCCTCGGGTGGGAAGTTTGCCTTCTCGGTCAGCACCTTGTAGGCTCGTTCAGCAATCTCCACCTTACGAGCAAAGGTGTCTGCCTGGCCATCTTCGTCAAAGGCCATGATTACAGCAGCACACCCAAACCGGCGAATTTCGCGGGCCTGCTCCAGAAAGGACTCTTCGCCCTCTTTCAGGCTGATAGAGTTAACCACGCCCTTGCCCTGCACTACTCGCAGGCCTGCCTGCAAGACAGACCATTTCGAGCTGTCGATCATGATCGGAACCCGCGAGATATCGGGCTCGGCCGCCACGAGTTTGAGGAAGGTTGACATCTCCTCGGCGGACTCGAGCATGCCCTCATCCATGTTGATGTCTATCATCTGCGCGCCACCGTCAACCTGCTCGCGGGCGACATCAAGCGCTGTGGTGTGGTCCTTTTCGCGAATGAGCCTTGCAAAGCGCCGTGAACCGGTAACGTTGGTGCGCTCACCGACATTCACAAATCCAAGATCCCGGGTCAGCACCAGCGGCTCCAGACCCGAGAGAGCGGTAATGTGTTTCGTTTCAGGAATTGTTCGGGGTGAGCCCTGGCTGGCAACCGCATCTGCAATGGCCTTGATGTGTTCCGGCGTCGTTCCGCAACAACCGCCCACAATGTTCAGCAGGCCGTCTGCTGCAAAAGAGCCCAGCACCTTTGCCATGTACTCCGGACTGTGGTCATACCCCCCAAACTCGTTCGGAAGGCCAGCATTTGGATGGGTACTGACTGCGCAGGGCGCGATTGCGGAAATACTCTCAACGTGCTCCCGCAGGTCATCCGCGCCTAAGGCACAGTTAAAGCCCACCGAGATGGGGTTTGCATGCATGACCGAGTAGAGAAAGGCCTCGGCGGTCTGTCCCGAGAGGGTGCGGCCGCTTTGGTCGGTAATGGTCCCGGAGATCATAATGGGTAAGCGCCGGTCCTGTTCGTCAAACAGCTTCAGCAGTGCGTAGATTGCGGCTTTGGCATTGAGGGTATCAAATATGGTCTCAATGAGAATGAGGTCTGCCCCACCCTCTATCAGTCCAAGAGCAGCCTGCCGATAGACTGCCGCCAGGTAGTCAAAGCTTATGGCCCTGAATCCAGGGTCGTTTACATCGGGAGACATAGACAGGGTGCGGTTGGTTGGCCCCAACACGCCAGCGACAAACCGTGGCTTGTCCGGGGTTTGGGCCGTAAACTTGTCAGCAGCCGCGCGAGCAAGAGCCGCCCCCTGCTGATTCAGTTCATGTACCAGAAACTCGGTAGCGTAATCCGCCTGGGATACAGTGGTAGAGTTGAAGGTGTTGGTTTCAATGATGTCCGCACCAGCGGCAAGAAACTGTTCGTGTATACCGGAGATTATATCCGGCTGGGTCAGGGTTAAGAAGTCGTTGTTGCCGCCAAGGTTCCCCTCGCGGTTGACACCCGGGGCTGGCGCGTCGGGTAGATCCGAGTGGGATTTCTGCCACGCCTCGCGCGCCGCCGCATCCTCTGCAGACAGTTCTGGAAAGTCTGCGAAGCGTTTGCCGCGAAAATCAGCTTCCTGGAGCTCGTGGGCCTGTATCATCGTACCCATAGCACCGTCTAAAATGAGAATGCGCTCTTGCATAAGGTCGCGCAAACGTCCGTCCAAAGAATCCGTTTTGTTTGTTGCACTCACGATTAAACATTATTCCGGATATAGGAAAACATTGCAAAGGGGGGGGTGGCCGTGGAGTTGTCTATGGTCTACTTGCCTCTGCGTGCCTGCACGGTTGCCCTCACTCACTATCCACCCATCTGCCTGACAAAGGCAGTAAAGAGCGCCGCTGCGCAGTCCGGATCCGAGCCACCCCCTTGCCAGATTGGGCTTTTCCCGCCGCCTTTCCCAGCCACAATGCGAAAGAGTTCGGGCCTCCAGGCGTTGAAGTCAAACTCGCGGTCGGGAGAGACCGCAAGGCACCACTCAACCGAGTCTTCCTTTCGGTTTACCAGACAGGCGGCTACTCCGCTCCTGGCGGTCAACCGCTCGCCAACCTGGCGCAGGAAGCCCTTTGCCTCGTTCTCAAAGGCTGCGGTAACAAGGCCCGCCGAAATGGTGTTCCCAAGTGCCGCACGATGCAACCTGACTTTGAATCGGCTGTGGTCAGTCGGATCCTCTCACGACTTGATGAGCGCTGCCGCCGGTGGCACCTTAGGCGGCACAGCGAAGAGTTTGTGCATTTGTGGCTGGATGCCAAATAGCCGCGTATTCGGGGCGCATGCAGGAAACCTTACGTGTTGCTGTTTGATTATGGAGCAAAGAAAACCGGTGAGTGAAAGCTGCTGAGCTTCCAGATCCACCGTAGCGAGGGAACGGCGAACTGGGAGTGTCTGTTAAACCGTCTCATTGAGCATGGAATCGACCCGAGCCAGCTTAAGGTGGTGATCCGTGACGGAGAAAAACCCCGGCAGCAACGAAACGGTACTCAGCATGCTCGGCAACGGGCCTCCGTACTCGTGTGCATTGCACCTGGAGCGAAGTGTGGAAAAGCAGGTCTGCAGAGTCAACCGTCGTGAGTTCAAGCGGGAGGTTGGTGAGATCCTCAAGCAGCACTCGCTTGGTTCCGCATAAAGACATCTTGAACACGTGCTCACGCGCCGGGAAGACTATTGAGGGGGAAGCGTGTATGTGTCTCAGAGCATCGATAGATCGGTCACTGTAGTTCTACTAAATGGCGAAAGGCCCATGGAGAACACATCTGAAATCAACCAATATTCTGAAACAATTCTTCCGTGAACCCAAGCGCGTCGAGGAATCACGCCAGTTCAGACTTGCCGACAGAAGTAGCTGGGAACGCATCTATTATGCGCCATCCAGGAATACAACAAGCAACACCCGAGGATGCCTCATTGCTTTTGACACACAGATATTGCATTTTTAGTCTATATTCAACATATATGAGAGGGCTGTCCTGGCCGAGCCATGACGGACAAAGGGAGGTGTTTCGTCCACGAATGGTGTAAGCTCGAATGTGTCATGGGTCCAAAGACGCATAGACATAGAATCGTTGAACGCGACACTCGCTCAGAACATCATCATTCTGCTTTTTGCAGCGAGGATATGACGGCGGTGAAACGGGCTCGATGGAGACTAGATCCCATGGCGACGGTACATCATGAAGAGCCAGAGAAGAACTTCTGCGACTTTCCGTTGACGAGTACAGCGTACTCAGATATGACACATTCCGATATCGAACTCTCCGGAAATCGACAAGAATCTTCTTTTAGGACGACCCGAAACCGCAATGTGCCCCCGTTGATCATGGCCGCTAAGACATGTCGTGACCACAAAACCTGACTATAATAAGCACGTATTCGTAGTTTTTTATATTGTATAATACGTTTTTGTATTATGTCGGACGCAGCCAATTAGACGCGAGACTAAAACTGAGTCTGCATATTGTTTCTGCACATTGATTTACACATTAGCCCCACCATTATCTGCAACTGGCACGTTTTTTGCAAATCATTGAAGAGGTTAACGCCCTATAGCAGGTTGACTAAAGCTTGCGCCGGAAAAGGAGGCCGGGATCGACGAAGAAAATCACAGCACGCAAGAAGATATTGGATGTATCGGGCCATGCTCCACAGCATGGGCCATATTAGTGAGTGAAAAGGAGTATCACAGATGAAAATAGAGATTCCAAGATTAGTCATGTTGCGGCAAACCGCAACGAAACAAACTCTTTTGTTAGCATCAAGATTGTTTGCCATACACGTGTTTATGATTGCCCTGCTATTCGGCAGCGCTGTTGTTGCTTTAGGAGCAGGATCTTCGGAAGCGGTTCCGAGTGAAACGATTACACTTCGAATTG
>PXEI01000213.1 GCA_003564775.1 Spirochaetaceae bacterium | reverse complement strand
GTCGGTTCGAATCCGACAGATGGCTTGACGGAGCGGCTTGTTGCTGGTAATGTGTCGCTTCACCAGGGGAGTTTCCCGAGCGGTCAAAGGGGGCAGACTGTAAATCTGTTGGCTCAGCCTTCGAAGGTTCGAATCC
This sequence comes from Spirochaetaceae bacterium, assembly GCA_003564775.1. Classification (GTDB taxonomy): domain Bacteria; phylum Spirochaetota; class Spirochaetia; order DSM-27196; family SLAA01; genus SLAA01. Next base: position 4,111 of record PXEI01000213.1, on the reverse strand, counting down.
TTCACTCCCCATAAACCTGAGACCATTTGAGTTTCGTATGAGCGGCCCCTCGGGGCCGCGATACACCCGCCTACCGGGTTGTTCCCGGTTCTTTGAGTACAATACACATGAATACAGGACAGCAAGTTTCTGAGAATGACTACTACAGCAAAGGACTCAGATTTGAGTGCAACAGGTGTTCGCATTGTTGCAGACATGATCCAGGCTTGGTGTTCCTTTCAGAAGAAGACACCATTCGCATTCCGAGGTATCTTCGCATTGAACGAGCCGAATTTCTCGCGAGATACTGCCGTAATGTCGATATAGGTACAGTGCGACGGATCACAATTGATGAGCGACCAAACTACGATTGTGTGTTCTGGTCGGAAAACGGCTGTGAGATTTATGAGGTGCGGCCCTTGCAGTGTAGAAGTTATCCATTCTGGGCTTCGGTGGTCGAGTCTGCTGAAAGCTGGCAAGCGGAGGCGAAGCACTGTCCCGGTATCAATACAGGGCGTCTTCACAGCGCAGATGAGATTCACGACTGGCTTGTGCAGGCGCGACAGCGACGTCTGATCGAACTTGATCCTCTCCATAGAGGCGGTTAAGATGGAAGTTCGTTTCTGGGGTGCCCGAGGATCTCATCCCCGCCCAATGACACCAGATGAGCTTCGCAGCAAGATTTCTACGGTTGTGCATCGAATTCAGAAAAGCGATGTCAATGATGCACAGAGCCGGGAGCGTTTTCTGCTTGGACTACCGGACTGGCTCTTTCGACCTGCGGGAGGAAATACTCCATGCGTGGAGCTGCGTCTCAATGAGCGCGAGTCTATAGTTTTCGATGCGGGCACCGGCATCATTCAGCTTGCCGAGGACTGGGCTCGTCGAGGCTACAGTGAGGACTGCATTAATCTCTTCTTTACCCATTTCCACTATGATCATGTCCAGGGCCTGCCATTTTTCGGTCCTGCGTACAACCCCTTAACGCGAATTCGTTTCTTTAGCCCGGTTGATAACTTTGAGACTACTCTGCGTTCCCACATGCAGCATCCATTTTTTCCCGTTACTATGGAAGGTAAAATGACGGAGCTCATGGAGTTCCACGTATTGCGTAAGGACGAAATAGTCGTATCAGGTGCTCGTGTTCGATATCGACTTATGAATCATCCCGGTGGGGCCTATGCATATAGAGTGGACTACGATGGTAGGAGTTTCATTTATGCAAGTGATGCCGAGCTTCAAAACGAGGATTTTGAACGGTCACAGGCAAATCGAGAGTTTTTTGAAGGCGTCGATGTTCTTATTCTGGACACGCAGTATACTCTAGGTGAGGCCATTGAGAAGTACAACTGGGGTCACAGTGCATTCAGCTTGTCAGTTGATTTTGCGTTGACGTGGAAGGTTAAACGGCTATTTATGTTTCATCATGAACCTAGATACAGCGACAAACGGCTGGCGAAGAATCTTGAGTCGGCACGGGCCTACGCGGTGAAGTCGAGTAGCCACAACCTTCAGATTGAACTCAGTCGCGAGGGGAGTCGTGTCACGGTATGAATTCCGACCAACCAAGTCTCAACAACTCCATGCAGTTGGAGTTTCGTGAACTAGTTGGGTTGTATCTCTTCTTACGTGATCATGAGGCTGAACTGGATGAATGTCTTGAGGAGTTTTTCTCACGTGCAGAACGCGAATTATTTCGGCAGCTTTCAATAGAAGAAATGGAACAGCTGAAACACATGTATTCCAACGGTTCCCATATCGAAGGCTTCGACAGCAAGAACGGGTAAACTCGGTTATAGGAAGTTGCTTAATGAAACGAAACTCATTTTTTCGTCGGGTATCGGGCGTGATTTTCTGCGTAGGGATACTGGTGTTGGTTAATCCAGATCTGTCGGCGGAGTACCGACCCCCGACGGGTGGTGAAGACCGGGATCAGTTTATTTCGCCGCTCTTGTTGGGTCGCGGCTTCAGCGTTACCGGTACCGAAAGCCCTACAGCGTCCATCATGAACCCTGCTGCCGGTGCGCGTACTCAACGCACTACGCTTGACCTGGCTTACGTCGGTCTCAATGATTTTGGCGGAGAAGGATTAGGCGGGCATGTGGTTTCGGCTGGAGCAGCCTTTCCGAACCGGTATGGCGTTTTTTCCGGTTCGGCACAGTTCTTGCGGAGTGAACTTGATGATATGCGACTTGGCACCGGTGGGGCTGCACATTTTTCAGCTGCCAAAGAGGTGTTTGATGACTTGCTGGTGGGTGCGGGGCTGAATCTTTACGGTGGCAGTGCGGACCGAACCAGGATAGCAGGTGGGCTGGATATTGGCTTTATCCAGTATGGTGGCCCTTATGCTCCTTTGCCGAACTTTCGTTTTGGCGCAGCTTTGAAGAACCTGGGTAATTTCTATGATCCGGTTTCCGGGCGCACCGGGTTTCCTTCCTCCTTTACGCCAGCTTTTGGGATTGGTTTCACTCCTCTCAGTACCGACAGAGTAGAGCTGGACCTGTCGGGCGACCTGAGTTTTCCGTTTTTTCAGAATGCTCGGCTGAACCTCGGCAGCACCTTGAGTTTTGGAGATGTAGTTGATGTTTTTGCAGGTTGGCAGATAGACCTGCGTCAAACCGTAGACTTCCCTGAGGCCGAGAGACGGAGTTTACTCCCATCCTTTGGCGTTGGAATCAACTTGGTTCTTCCGGCCGCCGATAACGGCTCGGTTGAGGCTGGATCACCTGCGAATGAAGAGCGACGTGGCGAACTGCGAACACGCAGTGCGGCCGCACCCCTCTACCAGGACGTGTGGGCGTTTTCGGCAGGCGTAAATGTTCCACTGGGTGTCATCGATCGTAATCCGCCCGAAATCCGTACCGACTATCGTGAACATGTCTACTTCGCACCAAACAACAACGGAGTCAATGACTACTTCGACCTTGGAATAACTATCAGTGACGAACGGTATGTTATGGGCTACGTGCTCCGTATCGAGGACACTGACGGAAATATCGTACGTGAGATCAGAAATCGCGATCCAAGACCTCAGGAACGAAACTTTCGCACGTTTACCGAACAACTGCTTGCGGCTCGCGCCGGGGTTGAGATCCCGGAGAGCTTGCGTTGGGACGGTACTACGAATGCGGGCGCCCGGGCCCCGGACGGGGACTACCTCTTGTACTTGGAGTCCTGGGATGACAACGACAACCACGCCGAGCAGGGGCCCAAGCTCGTCACTGTGGATACAACGCCCCCGGCACTGGAGCTGGAAAGACCCGCCTCCGAAGATCGGCGTTTTGTGCTGAGTGATGACGGACTCAGTTACGAGTTCACCATACAGCAAAGTGGTTCAGTAGAAGACCGCTGGCTTGCTGAGTTCGTTGACGACTCCGACACTGTTGTAAGAAGCTTTGTGTTTGAGGATGAAGCACCATCCGGTATAACCTGGGATGCGCTTGACAGCAGCGGAATGCTTGTCCCGGACGGTATTTATCGTTATCGCATTCAAAGCACCGATCGTGCAGGCAACACCACGACTGAGGAACTTACCAACATATTCCTTAACACGACGCCAACGCCAATCACAGCCTCAATCAATATGGGGTACTTTTCGCCGAACAACAATGGGCGCAACGATGAAGTGCGAATCTCACTTTCGGTACCCATTCGTGCTTCGTTACGGAGTTGGGACCTGCTGATCTTAGATGCGCGTGGCCAGACAGTCCGTTCCTGGAGCGGCCAAACGGAAGTCCCAGACCATGTAGAGTTCAATGGTCGAAATGAGTCGGGAACCCTCCTGCCTGAGGGCGTGTATCAAGCGAGGTTTAGTGCGTATTATCAAAACGGACATCGTCCTGAATCAGTCACTCCCGAGTTTGTACTGGATCTAACTCCGCCCACCGCCTCGGTGCAACTTGAGACTCCGGTATTTTCGCCGGATGGTGATGGGGTTCTGGATACGGCATTATTCTTTCAGGAGAGCTCCGCCGAACCACAATGGACGGGCGTCCTACGCAATGAGGCTGGAGCACAAGTACGAGAGTTCCGCTGGCGAGACCGTGCGGCGTTTAGATTTGAATGGGACGGACGAACGGAGGACGGCACACCCGCACCGGACGGATTATACACCTACTACCTTGAAGCGACG
>PXEI01000112.1 GCA_003564775.1 Spirochaetaceae bacterium | reverse complement strand
CTGTCGGGTAGAACCACACGATAGCGGTCTCCGATACACACTGTTTCCTCGGTCATGCCGAGCGTGGAGAGGTTCTCTCCCAGGCCGCCTGGTGTGAGGCTGAAAGCGGGGAGTCTGTCGCGCCACATCTGGTAATGCTCTGCGGGATAGTGAAGCAGGGCCTTGTCGGTGCCCCCATGCCCATGTTCGGCCTGCTCATCGCCGCTTAGTCCGGAATGCTCAAGGGTAACAATGCCTTCCACAGGGCGTTTGCGGATTGCGCTGAGCTCACCCGCTGGCCCAAAAGGCGCAGCGCGGCCCAGTAAGAGCGACTCAAGCTTGGTTTTTTCTTTGGTCGCAGTCATGAGCCGATGGTACTTTCCTTGTGTGAAAAGCACAAGCGAGTTTGCGCGGGTGCCGGTCTACTCAGGGCTCCCTTGTCGCCCAGGCTCTTTCATCTTAGTATGCAGCTATGCTACGAAACTGGAGACAGGCATTCGGCCCGGTTATGCGCCAGTGGATGCACCGGCCGGTATTGTTGTGCGGGCTTGCGTATATTGTGGTATCGGCGGCTGTGTTCGGAACAACTGCGGTGGGGCCCCTGCTCATTGTTGATCCGGGGCCGGGTGATTTACCCTACTATCTGCTGATATCGCTACACTTTCTCTACGGTCTGGTGCTCCTCATTACCGGACTGCTGCCGACCCAAGGGGCTTTTGCGCGGCGGCGGCTGTACAGTCTTGCCTTCATACCGGAAGCCCTGTTCTTTTTTGGTCTTCTACTCTTTCTTTTTGCGTATGTGTTTGCCCTTAACGCAGAGATGGACTATGTACAGCGCTTCATAGAGAGCGGCGGGAATCTGCGTCTGGCCCTTGATACCCGCACGGAACGCGCCCAAGCGGCGGCCCGGTTCTTGCCGCTTATGCTGGTAAACCTGCCTGTTTACTTCTACTTCCGCATTGGCAGGAGGTGGCTGGCCGACGCGGTGCTACCGGGCTCCTGGGGCTTTGGACGTTTCGCGTTTGGGTGGGTTGCGGTTGCGGTTTTGCTCTCGGTGTTTGCCCAACCGTCGTTTCTACGACTTGAAGGCGTACCCTGGCTTGCCTGGGTATCGTTGATTCCGCTCCTGCTGGTATGGCGTTTTGCCCGATTCGGTGTTGCCTGGTTCTACGGTATAGCTTACGGCGTTACGACCACGCTTTTGACTAACTACTGGCTTGGAACATTCAGCCTGGTATCGCTGCAGTTCGTGACGGTAGTGTTCCTGGGATACTACATCGTTTTTTCTCCAATCCTCCTCTTGCTGTACAGGCGGACACGCGTTTCACGATACCTGACCATTCCCTTTGCCTGGACCGGTTTTGAACTCGTCCGGTCATCCGGTTTTCTGGGCTATCCCTGGGCGCTGATTGGACATTCGCAGTGGAGCCTGCTACCACTTATTCAAATCTCCGACATTACCGGAGTTTGGGGGGTGACGTTTCTCATTGTGCTGGTCAACGCCGCTGTTGCCGAGCATGTGGGGAGCAGGCTTATTGGCACCGGCCGTCTTGACCGGTGGCAGGGGCGGCCGCTGCGAGTTGCTGGTATAGCGCTGGCAGGAACTCTCCTGTATGGTGTGGTGAGTCTCACAATAGAGCGCAACTTTGGGCCGCCGACCTACGATACGGCACGCGTGGCGCTCATACAACAGAACTCCGACCCTCGTAAACATGACTATGATCATACGCTCAATGCCCTTACCAGGCTCACTGATATGAGCTTGGAGCATGAGCCGGACTTGATTGTGTGGAGTGAGACCGCTTTTGTGCCCAACATCCGGCGGTGGAGCCAGGAAGATCCCCAGCGACAGTATCTTGCCCGCCTTGTGCGGCGCTTTCTGGACTATCAGGAGCAGATTGGCACCTATCTGGTTACCGGCAATGACGACTACGAGCTGGTGTTGGACGAAGATGGTAACGAGATAGACCGACTTAACTACAACGCAGCGGTGTTGTTTTCGGACACCGGTGAGCGCAGGCAGACCTATCACAAGATCCGTCTGGTTCCCTTTACCGAACACTTCCCCTTTGAAGACACCCTGCCGTGGATCCACGACATGCTCCTGGAGTTTGACGTCCATTTCTGGGAGCCAGGACGTGAGCGCACCGTGTTTGAGCACCCGAAGTTCTCTTTTGCAACTCCGATCTGCTTTGAGGATGTATTTTCTGATGAGGTTCGTCGCTTTGTGTTGAATGGGGCAGAGGTGATTGTTAACCTCACCAACGACTACTGGTCTTTGAATGAACTCCAGGCAAAGCAACATTTTGCCGGTGGAATGTTTCGCGCTGTAGAGAACCGGCGACCGGTGGTGAGGGGTACCGCAAGCGGCCTCACATCGGTGATAGATGAGTTTGGCCGCATTGAAGCCCGGCTCGACTATTACGTAGAGGACTATTTGGTGCATGATGTACTGCTGCGGAGTCGGGGTCTGAGCGTCTATACAAGGTTTGGGGACTGGTTCCCGTGGCTCAGTTTACTTGCAGCACCTCTGCTGTGGTTTGTCTCACGTTTCTATGACCGCCGGAGTCAACGTGTGCGAGTTGGCCGTTTCTACCGGCGATTCGATGGCGGATAAGTTAGCTCAACCTCAACCCGTCGATTGTTGTCCTGTAACTCCGGATTGCGAGTCAGCGGCAGTTCGGCACCGTACCCACGAACCTGAACATCTGAGCCAAACTCAACTCCCGCGGTCAATAATGCAGCCGATACTGCTTCGGCACGCTGGCGTGAGAGCGGCAAACGTCCGGCCGGAGGCCCGGCGAGGGCGGCGTGGCCGCTGATCCGAGTTTGCGTCGCCGGACTGTCCGGCAGGCGAGCGGCGAACTCCCTGAGTTCTTGTGCCGCAAGCTCGGTGATTCGGGCACTGTCGGCACGAAAGTAAACCACGAGTTGGTACTCACGAGGCTCGGCAATCTCAGGCGCGGCCGTGTCGGAGGGCGCGCCGGGGGTCGTCGGAGTTGTTGCTGGCGCGGAGGGCGCGGCAGGGGTCGTCGGAGGTGTTGCCGTGTCGGAGGGCTCGGCAGGAGGTGGCGCCGTGGGTGGAGCTGCTGGCGTTGCCGTGGGGGCTGGACGCGGCGCAGGTGTGGTATCCGCGCGTGGCGTTACAGTGCGTGCCGGTGCGGGCTCTGCCGACTGTGCGGGGGTTTCACGCGCTCCTGTCCGGCCGCGCAGCTCAGCGTCGGGGCTGGAACTTGGCCACATAATCCACAGCCCGCCAAGGAGCACCAGAACAATGAGCGGTATCGCTACCAACAACGGCGAGAGGCCGGGTAGGCGAACATCGCGCTCGGCATACAGGCGCCCATTATAAAAGAGTCTCAAATGGGCGCGGTTTCTTCCGGTCCAGCTGCCTTCAAGTCGTAGATCAGGAAACTCTTCCGACGTCCCGCGCGGTGGAATGAACTCAAAGTCGGTAATGGGGCTGCGTTTTCCCTGGCGCTCGTGGTATACGCTAATGACTGCGCGGTGCTGACGAGGTTGAATGGTGGTGAGTCTCACCGAGCCGTCGACCCTGTTCTGGTTGTCCAACAGGGCTTTGTAGCGACTATGCTCAATTTCTACCGAGAGGACGTTGTGGGACATACCCTAAGTATGTCTCGAAGCCTTCAATCTTGCAAGCTTACACGCATGCCGCCCACTGACCATGGTACACTTTCACGCTATGTAGACCTACTGCCACTGCATCCGGAACCTAAGAACCTGGGTACTCGTATCGCATCCGTTCCTGTTCAGCGGCCCGACCACGGCTAGTTCCTCTTGCGCCCGGCTTTCTTTCGTAGCGCGCGCCGTTTGTGGGCCTCGCTGCTTGCGCTGTTTCTGTTCTCGGTGCCGGGGCTAAATGTCTCTACCTTAGGCTCACGATCCTTGATGTAGGCGAATGCGGCCAGCGCAACGGCGCCGCCCAGAATCATGAGCGCGCTCAGTATCTGTCCCATGGTGAAGTTGAGCGGGCTGACAAAGAGTTGTGGTGGGTTTGGGCGCGAGGAGAGCCGAATGACAAATCCAAGACCCGCATCTGGTTCGCGGAAATACTCCGCGATAAAGCGGAACAAACCGTACCCGATCATGTACATGGATATCATGAATCCCCGGAATGGACTTCGCTTACGAATGACAAACCACAACAGCAGCCACAGCAGCACACCCTCAAGACCAGCCTGGTACAGTTGTGATGGATGTCGTGGCAAATTTACCATTGCGCCGGGGTCAAAAGGTATTCCCAGTTGTT
>PXEI01000492.1 GCA_003564775.1 Spirochaetaceae bacterium | reverse complement strand
GGAAAGATATTCACCCCAAGAGCTATCGATACGTCGTATTCAAGGATTTGTCGAACGACTATAGTTTTCTTACACGGTCTACCGCAACCAGCAAGGAGACTGTTAAATGGGAGGATGGTAATGAGTATCCCCTGATAAAACTTGAGATATCCCATACTTCACATCCGTTCTACACCGGCAAACAACAGCTTGTTGATACTGCAGGACGTGTAGAGCGCTTCAAACGGAAGTACAACATCAAGGGCTAAACTACACTCATAACGAGTTGGTGCCCGCTTAGGGTTGCGCGAATGCGTGTCAACAATGGTGTTGGTGGCTTCGGTACTGCCGAACACCAAGCACGAGCGTGACCACAAACAAGAAAGCCCATGCCAGATAGTCGCCCCACCGGGTATAGATTGTCTGGTGTGGGCTTTGTTGTACCTTAACACTCCCTGCGTAGTAGTCCTGCTCAAACATTGGCAACTCAAGTACCCTGCGCCCGTGAGGATCCACAACGGTACTCAACCCGGAGTTGCTGCTTCTGATAAGGGTGGTACGCATCTCAACCGCACGGAACTGTGCGGCCACAAAGTGCTGGGTCTGAGCTGAGTTGGTTTGGCTCCAGCTGTTGTTGGTGAGATTAATCAATACCTCGGCGCCTTCGCGAACCATGTCACGGGCCACGCCAGAGAAGGCGTCTTCAAAGCAGATCGGGGTGGCAAAGCGTAGCGGGAGGTCTCGGTTCTGGAGTGGTATCTCAAAAATGGTTATCTCGGGGCCAGGTGTCCAGGTGCCGAAAATCCCAACCACCTCGCGAAAGAAGTTCCGCACAACCTCCAGTTCCCAGAAGGGGATGTGTTCAGCAAAAGGCACGAGCTGTCGCTTGCCGTAGTTCTGCTTAAGCTCCCCGTCGGGGCTGATGAGCAGTGCGGAGTTGTACGAAAGCCATTCATCCCCGTGGCGTTCCAGATGGGGGCCGCCGGTCAGTAGTGGGATTCCGGTCTCCGTTATGAACGGTACCAGCGGATCGTTTGCTGGGAAGGTGCGGTAGTACTCTCGGTGGAGCGCGTAGGGCCGTCTCAACAGGGTTTCACTCCAGACTATGAGGTCCGGTACGGCCGGTGTGAGTTGTCGTAATCCACGGCGGCTGAGCCGCTGCGCAACCAGAAGCGAAGGTTCCTCATTCCCACGCTCCCAGCTGTCGGTGTTGTTCTGCACCATCACGAGCTGTAACTCGGCGCGGACAGGGACCGGAAGTGCCAGTGTTCGGTACCCGTACCCCAACATAAGAAATAACAGGACCAAACAGAAGCCTGCTGATCTGAGGATGAGTTCGCTTGGCAGCGCAGAGATTTTCCAATGAGTGCGATCTCCCAACTGCGAGGGGCCGACTGCATTGAGTTCAAACCGTTCGCGGTCAAAAGCTTCACGGCGGTAGAGGATTTCGGCCCCAATAAGGTTAGTGGCTGCAAACAAAAAGGACAACGCCCACACACCGGTGATATCGACATGCTGGATGAGCGGCAGATATACCCCAGCTGGGTAGGAGATTAAGCCCCATGGGTAACCCAAAAACCCTACCGACTTGAGAAACTCATATCCGGCCCATGCGGCGGCGGCCAAGAATATACGCTCGGCACGAGGAGGAAACTGGGGAAGAAACACAGGAGGGGTTTGGCCGCCACGGAGCGACTCTACCCCGTCGGTCACCGCAGGGACGGTGGAGATCTGCCCCGCATCTGGTGTCGGGTGCACAATTCGTTGCAGTACTGGAAACAAGAGTGAGTTATACAGCGAATAGCCAATTATCGGCCCGCCCAGAGTCCAGATGGCAAACTCACCAAAATTGGCAAGCCAGTAGTTGGAAAGCCCGGTTGAAATGACGGCAAAAATTACCCCGATACGCACCGAGTCGCGCATGCGCCAGCTGCGAAGTAATGCGTAGAACAAGGGAACAAGCGCTATTGGCGCTATCAGCGGAGAACCATAAGGAATGAACTCGTTGGGCAATGCTGCGGCAAGGAGAAATCCCGATGCCACCGCGCAGAGACTGTCTCGGCGAATCATACCGCAGCTTAACACCTACAGGCCCGGTTGTGTAGCTAGCTTAGACCGTTCTGGGGTGGCGATTGGTTTGATCTAGCGGGTGGATACCTGTTGAGTACTGCCCGTTTGGAGTAGTCGGAATATGTCTTGGATGTTATTCGACTACCTTGAGACTTTTTGTTGAATGTTTATACAATCGTTTGTATAATCTGCCTGCACGCCGGGACACCAAGGAGGCGTACGGTCGTATGAACTCAAAAATTTTGGTACAGGATGCTGGTATTCAAGACCTTGCGACAGTGGAGCGAAATGCAGAGTTACACGAGCAGGAGTATGGAGTACCCCCAACTATAACTGTCTCTGCGCCGGGTTCCGTACTCTTGATGGGGGCTCATACCGAGCACTCGGACGGACTGGTTTTTGGGCTTCCGATACAACAACGGATGATTGTGAGCGTTGGGCGTCGCACCGACAACTCGTTGCGTTTTTTTGCCGCAGATATCAACGAACGCAAGCGAACAAGCGTCTCGGCACTCAAGTACAAGCGGGAAGACCGGTGGGCTAACTACCTCAAAGGTGTGGTTATGCAGTTGCAGCGGCTTGGTTGTCCGGTGCGGGGTTTGAACCTGACTGTTTCCGGAAGTGTTCCAAGCGGCATAGGTCTAGGATCATCAGCCGCAATCGGCGTCGCCTGTGCGGTAGCGTTAAAGACAGCGTATGACTTTAAGGTGTCCGATATGCAGTTACTGCAGTGTGCACGGCGGGCCGAACAGGAGTACACCGGCGCAGAAACTGGTCTTTCGGCTTACCTAACCAGTTATTTTGGCGAACCGGGTCACGCGGTATATATTGACTCGCGCAGCCTTGAGTACTCATTGGTACCGGTTAGCTTTGATGGTGCGGTTTTTGTGGTAACTAACCCCCACGTGCAGAACTGTTTTACCGAGGAAGATGATGCCGAACGCAGAGACGACTGCCGTCTGTGTGTTGAAAAGCTTCACGGAGCGCGGGGTGGGTACGCTCTGCGCGACTATAGCGTTCAGGATGTAGAGCAGGGACTTGGTATCATGTCCGAAGATGTTCGTCGCCGCTGCCTGCACGTCGTGAACGAAATGCAACGCGTGCGCGAGGCACTGCCAGCAATACGCACTCATGACAAAGTTGAACTCGGAAAAATGATGGTGCGCTCTCACAACAGTCTCCGTGACCTGTACGAGGTGTCGTACCCGGAGTTAGACTGGCTTGTCAAACGGTCCTGTGAGATATCCGGTATCCATGGAGCTAAGCTTGCGGGTTCGGCGACTGGTTGCTGTGTGGTTACGCTTATTGAACAGGCCGCACTTGAGTCTTATGGCGAAAAACTTGAAGAATATGAAAGAATATTCGGTTTTCCAGGCGACTACTTTGTTCTGGACTTGCCCGCAGCTTCACGATTAGAGATAGACCTACGGCAATAGTGCCTCCTTTCCAAAGCCTGGGTGAGGGCGTATACTGTCCTTACCAGCTGGCGAGTACAGGCCTTGCATGTCCCCCAGTCATTTCTCCCAAGCAAAGGATAAGCAGATTGTGAAAGTTCTACTAACCAATGACGACGGCATCAACAGTCCCGGAATTGAAGCGTTGTTCGAAGGACTCTCCGCGGAGCATGAAGTGTGGATTCTGGCGCCCGACGGGGAACGTAGTGGCATGTCGCACTACATCACGCTGCGTGAGCCCATGAGATTTCGGCAGATTGGTGAACAGCGATACGTGTCGAGCGGGTCTCCAGCCGACTGTGTCATACTTGGGCTGCTCAATGCGCTGGAGTTCTGCCCGGATGTTGTTTTGTCTGGCATTAATATCGGTCCAAACCTTGGTTCAGATATCGTTTTTTCCGGAACTGCGGCGGCGGCACGGCAGGCCGCGTTTATGGGTGTTCCAGGAATTGCGTTATCGCTTGACGGGTTCACTCCACCTTTCCACTTTGAACCACTTCTCAGGCTCATGCGAGAGCGGATTGCTGAGTTTGCGGATCGCTGGGAGCCGGGCTACTTCCTCAACATAAACTCACCGAACCTTTCGGATACGGACATGCCGGTGGAGGTGACATCACCGTGTGTTCGGGTGTATCATGATGCCTTAGCCGAGTTTTCGACGCCGATTGGTGATAAGTACTTCTTTATGAACGGAAAACCGGTCGAGACTGATCTCGTTCCAGGAACGGACTGGTATGCGGTGTCGCATGGTGCGATATCG
>PXEI01000422.1 GCA_003564775.1 Spirochaetaceae bacterium | reverse complement strand
GAATACCGGGCAGATCGGACTCTCCAAGAGCAGCCTTCTTGGTTTCGCCTGCCACGCCGCTCGCTGCCGCCGCTGTTTCCGGCTCGGCTGTCTGGGTCTGTGCATGTGCTCCTGGAGTGAACCCGGTGAGAACGGCCACGAGGCTACGGTTCATTGCACGACACATGATTCTCGTCAAAACCAAACCGGCTACACCCACGAGCGAACCGGCTCCCACCAGCACAAAGTTCTCCACAGCCAGACCAGCAATGGCCGCCGCAACTCCCGAGAAAGAGTTCAGCAGAGATATGACAATGGGCATGTCGGCACCGCCGATGCGAAGTGTCATGAGGAGTCCGCCAAGCAAACAGAGCAGCACGAGTATCGGTACCAGTACACCAAACATGCTGCCGACCATAACTGCATTGATCACGACCAGGACAGCAGCCGCCAGAAGGGTTGCCCTGAAGATATGCCCATAGCCCGCAAACTGTACCGGTTTGCGAAAGGCAATTCCCTGCAGCTTAAGAACCGCTACCACGCTTCCGCTCAAGGTAAGAGCGCCTACTCCTACTGCCAAACCAGAGGTGCTCCAGAAGACCACCGCTGCGCCTTCGCCAGCATAGCCAATGACCGCAGCCCACACCACCAGCGCCGACGCGGCGCCACCCAATCCGTTCAAGAGCGCAACGGTCTGCGGCATGTGGATCATCTTCACTGACTGTGCAAGCAGCAAACCAACCGCGGTGCCTATACCGATATACATCAATACCCAGCCGATATCGGCCCAGCCGGTGCTGACAAAGGCCCAGACCAGGGCCAGGAGCATTGCTGTTGAACCGAGGCGGTTGCCCCACAGCGCCGAGGTTGGCGACTGCATGAGCCGGATTCCAATGATGAACAGACCAACAATGAGTATCGCTGCGGAGAGGTTCACTGCCATGGCACTTCCTCCTCGGTGATGTCTGAGCTTTTGGCCTTAAACATTCGCAGCATTCTTTCGGTCACCCAGAACCCGCCAGCTACGTTGATCATTGCCAGCACCAGCGCCGCAGCAGCCCAGCCGGAGGCGCCCTGAGGTGCGGTGACGAACACCGCCACCGCGCCGACCACGGTAATTCCCGACAGGGCGTTCATGCCAGACATGAGTGGGGTGTGAAGCAGTGAGGGAACAGCGGAGATAGCGCGGTAACCCAGAAGCGCTGCAACAATCAGGACTATCAGCATTGCAAAAATACTTGGCATGTCGACTCCTTCCGTCTTTGCTGTTTCGTGTTGTTACTCAGCCAATCCCATGGCCTTTAGCGTGCCCTTGTGCACGATTTTGTTCTCGTAGGTGACCAGGGTTGAGCCGACAATCTCGTCACTTGAGTCGGTGCGCAGCTCCCCGCCCTCAAGAACATAGGAGAAAAAGTGGAAAATACTCTGCGCAAACATGTTGGTAGAGGCTATCGGCAGCGTTGCGGGAATGTTCTTCACGCCGCTGATCATAACGCCGTTGTGGTTGTACTCTTCCCCGGCACGCGTAGCCGTACAGTTTCCACCCTGGTCAACAGCGATGTCGATAATGGTGGAGCCTTTTTTCATCTGCTCAAGCATGGCGTCATCAACTATAACTGGAGCAAGCTCACCAGGAATGAGTGCGCTGAGAATGACGGCATCACTTGTTGCAACATGGGGTGCTAAGGCCTCACGTTCTTTTGCATACCACTCTTCGGGGAGCCTGCGAGCATAACCGCCCTTGCCCATAGCGAGGTCTGCGGGGACATCAAACTCTATGACCTCGGCCCCCAGGCTGCGAGCCTGGTCGTTTGCCTCGGAACGAATATCAATAGCCTTAACCTTGGCTCCAAGGCGTTTGGCTGTAGCAATGGCCTGGAGTCCGGCTACCCCAACGCCAACAACCAGGAACTGAGAAGGAGCAAGAACTCCAAATGGTGTTGGCATCATAGGAACAAAACCGCCGATATGACTCGCAGCGAAGATTGCAGACTTATACCCAGCGCAGGTGCTCATGGCCGTCAGCGCATCCATTTGTTGTGCCCGCGATATACGCGGTACACCGTCAAGGGTGTATGAAGATATTCCTCTACGAGCGAGGATGTTGAGCATTTCATGGTTTGCTTTGTTGGCTGGGTGCAAAAAGCAGATCAGAACTGTTCCTTCGGTGTAGAGTTCCGCCTCATGCTTGCCAAGCCCTTCATGAAACTGTGGTTCCTTGACCTTCAGGATCACGGAGGCTTGCCGGTAGATCTCCTGCGCGTCCGTGACCACCTCGGCGCCACTCTCTGTGTAGCGGGCGTCATCTATAAATGCTCTGTCTCCCGCGTTAGCCTCCACAAGCACGCGGTGCCCTGCCGCAACGATCTCGGCCACCGTTTCCGGAGTAGCGGCGACCCGTGTTTCTGCCGCCAGAATCTCGCGTGGAACTCCGATAACAAGCTTCTCAGTACCCATAGTGTGAACCCTCCAGATCTCTCTCGTGTTGAATAAGCCATGTGTTGTGCTATTTGAACTCTATGATAACATGAGATACTAAAGACACAACCATAACTCGTTCGTTGCCTTCTTATTTGCGCACTCGGAGCACCGCTGTCCCGTAGGCGGGTAGATCCAGGTGAGTGGTTCCGCTCTTGAGATTGATCACTTTCTGGTCACGCAGGAGGCTCTCAAGCCTCTGACCCGGCAGGTCTTTGAGTGGAACCTGCACTGGTTCCGAGTCCGAATTGAGCGCTACCAGCACCGTCTCATCCGGAGTTTCCCGCAGAAACACCACCTGCCGCTGTTCAACCTGGACTGTACGGTAGGCGCCGTACCGTAGCGCGCGGGATCCGGCGCGGGCCTCCGCAAGCTCACTGATAAAGGCGTGCAGTTTGCCTGCGGTTTCGGAACGCTCCACCCGCTGGAGGATCTCGTGCCAGGCTGGCCGCAGCGCGGCGTCTCCCCCGGCCTTTGTGGCACCACTCACGCCAAACTCGCTCCCGTAGTACACCGACGGCACGCCCGGCATGGTGAGCAGCAGACCATAGAGTGGGTTGAGGTAGCGCGTGTCGGTGAGAGTTGAGGCGGCGCGGTCAACATCGTGGTTGTCCACAAAGTTGTACAGGTGGTGTCCCCGTGAGATTCCGCCCCAGTGCCCATTGCCACCGCCCACCGACGCATCGCCACCGGCGGCACCGGGATTGAAGCCGCCACCCTGCTGCGCGGCAACGTCGCCGAACTGTCGCCCAATTGAATGCACGATCTCATGGTAGTTTCCGTCGTTGAGTGAACTCCAGAGTCCCTTGTAGCATTCGTAGTTGGTCACTGCATCGAGCAGGTCCGGCCCAAGGTACTCGCTGTAGTCGCCGTGTATTACCTCACCCAAAAGGTAGAAGTCCTCTCGTTTGGCTCGGGTGTGCGTACGGAGCTCGCGGAGGAAGTCCTTGGGCAGGAGGTAGGCTACATCCAGGCGCAGACCGTCTATTCCAAGATCGTCCATCATCCAGTCAACCGCGCCCAAAAGATGGCGGCGCACCTCCGGGTTCTGGTGGTTCAGCGACACCAGCTCAAAGTGGCCCTCCCAGGCGGCGTAACTAAATGAGTCCCCGTGCGGGCTCTGCTTTGAGAAATCGACTCCCTTGAACCAGTCGCGGTAGGCCGACGCCTCTCCGTGCTGCTGCAGATCTCGAAAGGCCCAGAACTCGCGTCCAACATGGTTAAACACTCCGTCAAGCACCACCTGTACCCCTGCGGAATGCAAGGCGCCAACCAGGTTGCGAAACTCCTCGTTGCTGCCGAGGCGTGCATCAATATGATAGTAGTCGGAGGTGTCGTAACCGTGCTTCTGGGAGGCAAAAACCGGGCCCAGGTAGACCGCGTTGCAGCCTATCGTGCGCAGGTGTGGAATCACCTCGTGCAGTGGGCCCATGCGTGAGCCTGCGGCTTCCGGGTTGTTATGGGCGGGTGCTCCGCAAAAACCAAGCGGATAGATGTGATAGAAAAACGCGTTCTCGAACCAGGCTTCGGCCTGGGTGTTGCTTTGACTGTTCATGTGATGCTCCTCTGTTATGAATAAATGCCTGTTATGAATAAATGCCGTGCGAGAACTGATGCATAATCCGGTGTGGCAGATCCGGACCTGGTTCAACAAGTCCCTCCAGCACCAGGTCGATGCATCCGCACAATGTGGCCAGGAACGAGACTGCATAGGCATCCTCGCGACCGCGCATGTTTCCATGGTCTCGTGCCGCTGCGACAAACAACTCGCGTAGACATCGCTTTAGTTCCCTAAAAAACCCGCTGGCCGCCCGGCT
>PXEI01000292.1 GCA_003564775.1 Spirochaetaceae bacterium | reverse complement strand
CTCTTGAGGCGCTACGACTCTATCAAATTGCCCCGGAGCCCAGAAAAGCGGCAGACCTTATCGAGCGATTCGCCGATATTGTTCAACGTTGGCTGGAAGAGGACGAATAATTGTGAATGCGCATACAGAAGATTATGATGACCTTGAGCCGGAACTAGATACGGGCATAGAGGACAACCCTGAGCAGCTTGAGCAGAAGGAACTTGCACACAAGGTTACCGAACTCTCGCAGCAGGCCTATCAACTGCTCAAGGAAGACTATCTGGACGAAGCTGAGTCTCTCTTCCAAGAAATGCTTGTGCACGAACCCGAGAACAACTACGCGCTGGTTGGATTAGGTGATTCAGCACGCAAACGGCGTCGTTTTCAACAAGCGGTTGAGTACTATCAAAAATGCCTCGAGACGCATCCAGACAATAATTACGCACTCTTTGGGCTTGCCGACTGTTACAAATCAATGCGCCACTTCCATAAGGCAATAAATATTTGGGAGCGCTACCTCAAGTATGACGACGAAAACATAACGGTACTTACTCGGGTTGCCGACGCCTATCGTAAGGTGCGTGACCTTGAGAACTCTCAGCGCTTGTACATGCGAGTGCTGGAGATGGAACCCGATAACCCCTACTCCCTCATTGGCCTGGGCCATCTGTATTACGACTTTCGTGACTACCGCAAGGCACTCCAGTTCTGGGAACGTATGTATGAGATCAACGGTGACCAGGTAGATATTCGGGTACTCACCTCAATCGGCAACTGCCATCGCAAGATGAAGACCTTCGAACGCGGCACATTCTATTTTGGACGTGCACTCGACCGAGAGCCGGACAACTTCTACGCACTTTTCGGAATGGCCGACTGTTGTCGTGGGCTGAACCGCTCGGAGGAGTCCTTAGAGTACTGGAATCGTATACTTGAGAAGGATCCTTCCAACAAGGTGATTCTTACACGAGCCGGAGACGCTTATAGAGGCATGGGCAAACATGACTCGGCCGAGATGTATTATAACAAGGCTCTCAATATTGAGTATGATACCTATGCGGTAATTGGGCTGGCCTTGATCAACAAGGCCAAGGGAAACTACACAGACGCGATACAGGCCCTGGAGTCGGTGAAAACCGTAGAGCCTAAAAATCACCGCCTCTATACCGAGATCGCTGAGTGCTATCTCAATATGAATGATCCACGCAAGGCGCTTGAAGTCCTCCACCAGTTCCAGAAGCTAGGAATCCGCAACCGATACGTGACCGATATGCTCGACCGTATACGCAGCTCAAATAGATAGCGCTACTGCACCCGGGTGTTTCACACCCGGGCATCATTTCAGGAGTCGGACAAGACTGCCTTGATCCGTCGCACGCCCTGCGAGGAGCTCTGCTCTTTTTGAATCTTGAAACGCCCGAGAGTAGCCGTGTTTTCTACGTGGGGGCCCCCGCAGACTTCTTTGGAGAAATCCCCAATGGAGTAGACCTTTACCACTTCGTTGTAGCGGTCACCAAAAAGCGCTGTAGCGCCAGACTCACGCGCCTCACCAAGTGTCATGGTAGAGATCGAAACCGGAAGGTCACGGCCAATCTGTTCGTTCACAATCCGTTCCACCTCGCTCAGCTGTTCAGGCGTCATT
Organism: Spirochaetaceae bacterium; assembly: GCA_003564775.1. Taxonomy (GTDB): domain Bacteria; phylum Spirochaetota; class Spirochaetia; order DSM-27196; family SLAA01; genus SLAA01. The sequence goes on along the minus strand of PXEI01000292.1, from coordinate 2,670 downwards.
TTGTCCGGGTGAGAGAAGTCAAAACGCAAGCGATCGGCGGTAATGTTACTACCCTTCTGAGCCACATGATCACCAAGCACCATCTGTAAGGCCTTGTGGAGCAGATGAGTAGCGGTGTGAAGGCGAGTCGTCATTTCTGAATGGTCAGCTAGCCCGCCCTTGAAGACACTACCTTCATCCATTTTGGAGGCTTCCTGGTGCTCGGCAAATGCTTGGTCAAAGCCCTCACGATCTATGCTTAACCCGTGCTCTGCGGCGAGTTCCTCGGTAATCTCTATAGGGAATCCAAAGGTATCGTAGAGATGAAAGGCGACCTTCCCGGGAATTCGACGACTCTCGTCCGACATTAGTTTAGGGAGAATCTTTTCAAACTCGTGTTCACCTTTTTGCAGGGTCAGCAGAAAGCGCTCCTGCTCATGTACGAGTTCGTCCACTATCTTATCGCGGTTGTCTTTGAGGCTTGGATACGCATGGCTATACATGTCTACCACAAGCTTGGCAGGCGCCTCTAGAAAGCTGCCGTTGAGCCCTAATTTACGCCCATGGCGCACAGCCCGACGGATAAGACGACGGAGTATGTAGCCTTGGCCCACATTGGAGGTCATAACTCCCTTTTCATCTCCCAGAATGAAGCTCGCCGTACGACAGTGGTCTGCAATTATGCGCATTGAGGTATCGCGTGCTGGGTCCGAGCCGTAACGGGCTCCGGTGAGTTCTTCAATGCAGGCAAGCACCGGTGCAAAGACCTCGGTCTCGTACACCGAGTTTTTACCTTGAAGTATGGCTACGGTTCGCTCAATTCCCATTCCAGTATCAACACACTGCCGGTCTAACGGTTTATAGGTACCGTCGGCCAGCTTGTTGTACTGCATGAAGACATCATTCCAGACCTCCATGAACTTCCCGTCCGAAACACCCGGGCGGCTGTTCGCAGTTCCCGGAATTCCGGTGTCAATGAACATCTCACTGTCCGGACCACACGGGCCGGTCTGCCCTGCTGGCCCCCACCAGTTGTCTTCACGAGGCAGGTAGTAAATTCGTTCACGGGGAATGCCCAAAGACTCCCAAACCTTCGCGGATTCATGGTCGGGCGCAACTTCCTCGTCACCAGCAAAAACCGTGACCGAAAGCTTATCAGGGCTCAGTCCAAGCCAGCGTTTAGAAGTCAAGAACTCGTAGCTCATGATGATTGCTTCTTCTTTGAAGTAGTCACCCAAAGACCAATTGCCCAGCATTTCAAAGAAGGTCAGGTGACTAAAGTCACCAACATCCTCGATATCGCCGGTCCGAATACATTTCTGGTAGTTCACCAGGCGGTTGCCAGCAGGATGCTCCTGTCCCAGGATGTAGGGAACCAGCGGATGCATTCCGGCCGTGGTGAAGAGAACCGTTGGATCATTCTCGGGAATGAGAGAACTCCCGGATATGTGACTGTGGTTCTTGGATACAAAAAACTCAATGTACTTGTCGCGAAGCTCGTTTGCCGTCATAGTTTGAAAATACTATTGATGCAAGGGGCTCGTGTCAAGAAAGGCTTCGAGGTGCCACCCCCATCGTCAAAATGTTTTGCGGTTCACTGCGAAAGGTAGGGATCTTCACCAGACTTTGACAAGAAATCTGGGAAGGCGTACACCACTGTTCCGGATTCACGAATGCGCATCTCTGCAAAACCCTTGCCTGCAAGTTCCTCCAGCTTCATACGGGCTTCCTCAATGCTGTAGTCGCCTTCAAGCGCCACCTCACTCGGGGTGGTGATGCCTTGGTTCATTTTGGCGGTGCGTAGAATCACCCGTTCAATAGAGTCCTTGGGTTTGCCCCCTATCAGGCTCGCCCACTCCCTGCCGAGACCTTCATCAAAGAACTCAAGACTGTTGAACCGAGACTCCCGAACAAGTCGCGGCATTGCGAAGAAGTCATAGATGGTACCGATCATAGCGAGTCCACCCGTGAAGAAGTACAAAATGCCAGTGCCGGTCTTGCCAAGATACAGACGGTGAAGTCCGGCAAAACCGAAGAACGAAGGGAGCCAAAGAATGTATGCGGTTTGCAGGGAGAACTTTTTCACTACTATTTCCTCTCTCATTGACGGCTACTCAAGTACTTCAACAGCATCACAAGTACACATCGCCAGCGCGGCGGATCGTAATTTTGCCTTCCGCCTCAAGCGCCTTGATTCGCTCAAGGAACTCCTTAACGGCGACATCTACATCACTGCGGAGAACCGGCCCCATGTGCCGATACTCCTCAATAATAATGGTAGCGCGCCGCTCCGACACGCCCCGGAGCATTTTCGCCCGAACCTGCTCATCCTTGCCCTTGAGAATAAGCGCAACACTTTTGTCCTCAAACTCACGGAGCACCACCGCCAGATCCTTCACCTCAATATAGTCAAGCACATCCAGGGTCATGAGCCGCCCCTCAATTTCGTCGGCCAGTTCCGGCTCGGCCTCGCGCAGCTCACTGAGCAGGGACTCCTCGTTGGAGTAGTCCATATGCCTGAGAATCTCCGCTATCGTGGCGGTTCCATCAAGTTCCACATGTTCCGGCCGCGCATGACGGTGTAGCTTCTCCCGGAGGGCGTCTTCCACCCGCGCCATGAGCTCCAGATCCAGCTTCTTCATTCCGGCTAAACGACGGAGCACATTGGTACGCAACTCGCTTGGGAGTCCT
>PXEI01000209.1 GCA_003564775.1 Spirochaetaceae bacterium | reverse complement strand
ATGCAAGTCGTTGAGGGGGGGGGAATTGAACCCGCGGTCGGCCAGCGTCGCAAACCCTGCACACGTAAGGGAACACGCATCGTTGCTTAGAGTGCGCACCGATCGCTTATCCAGCTTTATTGTGGGGGGCTTCTTTGGCTGCCGGTGCTGAAAGCGGCTGGTGTTGTCGATACGTTCAAACATCGAGGCGCTCAAAGCAGAACCGGAGCACCCTATGGATGTGACGGTATCACTCAAGCTGCTTAGCATTTGAGTGACATCCCGGCTTTCCGGTGCTGGATACCGTTCATCACGAGCGATCAAAGAACTAGTCGACCAGAAGAACGACGTTGCTCACCAGTACACCGTCGGCTGCTATCGTTTTGATACCGATGCTGAGTATGAGGAAGTAGTCTGCGTCGATCTTTGTCCACTGTCGAAAAACTACTACCCAGATGTGAAACTCGCAGAGAGGACCAAAACCGCCGAACCGGATTCGGCCGGGCTACCGGGTGGAGCAACAGGCGAATTGGGGCTGGTAAAATTTGGGTGGCTGGAGACCACAGCATGTTTGCCTTTGCGGGCACGCCGTGCCTGGCCATAACGTCTTCTTCCATGATGAGCGAGGGAATACAACTAACCCACACCTCTGCCGACACCATGGCAAACATCGATATCGATCTACTTGAGTACACTGCGGTTGCTGTTGCCCACCTTATAGAACGCGAAACCACATAACCAATTTACTGGAGTAAGGCAGCGCTACCGCAAGCTGCGGGTGCCGTGCTTAATGATCCACCTGGTTGCTGGACTCGGCGAGTCCTGTTCCCAGGTGTGAATAATGAGCCAGGCTTTTTCGGGGTCGGTTTTCATGAGGTCGTTGAGGTTGTTGCCTACGCTTTTCTGAACAAACTTCTCCGGGGCGGATTTCAGTTGAGTGAGGATCTCGCGGTACTCCTCAAAGTACTCTATGGCGACGGTGAGCTTGCGCGCCCACGGCAGGCTAATGCGCAGGCCCTCACTCGCAAGACGCCGCACATGTACATCTGGGTCCGCCGCCCAGCCCCGCATGCAAGAGAGCGTCTCACGCGGCCGTTCGGCTAGCAGGGGGCGCACGGCAAACTCACCGGTGAACCGCCTTGTCAGCTCACGAATAAACAGCAAAGATGCGTCTGCGTCACGCAGGGCATTGCGCTCTACGTAGCGCCCAACAGGCCAGAGCCACCAGCCATGCGTGAACATGCCCTCTGCCTGTTCAAGCGGCGGGCCCAGGATCTGCTCAAGCAGCTGCAGCGCCCGGCGGTAGTCCTGCGGTAGTAGATCCTCAAGGGCCGCAGCAAAGATATCCTGGCGTGCGCTGAACGAGGGGTCGCTCGTGAGCTCGCGCTCTACATCGCTCACAAATGCGTCGGCATTAAAACTCGAATCAACCGCGCAGAGTTTGTCAGCAATGAGACGGGCGCACTCCCCGGTGTAGTAGTCTTTGAACTTCATCCGTAAACCGTACCCATATCCGGAACTCGGTCAAATGATAAGTTGCGGTGCCAAGGGCAGCAGCTGCCGTGGTGGCTGCGACTCAAGCTGTACCGCGTCAGTCATCCACATGTTTTCGTATGGTGATGCGCGCTGCCGTGAAAGCACAAACAGGTACCTCCATTCGGTGCCATCAGCCGCGACCAGTTTTACCGGGACAATAGCGAGGTCGTTTTCAATAAAGGGTGGCAGGACCTCCGACCTGCGGTGATTCACCATACCGGAATACAAGGGGCCTTCAAAAAGGGTGGCAAATCTCTCAAGCGGCCCGGTAGATAATCTATTTGCAGGAGACGCAAACTCAAAGGCCTGGGAGATTCCGTCATTACTCGGGCCATTCTCCTTCAGTCCTGCAAGTTGAATCCGTACTACATCGACCGGACTCAACTCGGCGCTTGGCAAGATCATGGCCTGCACGTTCTCCGAAGAGGTTCGGCATGCAGCTGCAGACACCAGAATCATACACACCAACAAAGGAAGTATATTCAAACGAATGCGAGTCATGATCGGCCTCCATCTGTTAAAGTAACTATAGATTAGTAATATAATCATATTAGGATGATGGTGGCATGCCCATGAAACAACAAATAGGTCTGGTGCTTGAACTGGTCGCACTCTACGGATTAGTTCCGGCATTCTTCCTGCTGGACATCAGCCGAACAGCTGTGGCTGCGGTGTTAATCGGCGCGTTCCTGTACGTGATTGTGCAGTGTATTCGCCTCCGTCTCTTTCACAGAGACACTCAGCGGCCTGACTGGCGCGCAATTCTACCCGCCTTTGTGGTGTTTGCACTGGTATCAACGGCTGTGCTCGCGGCCGTGCGCCCCGAGCTGCTGTTTGGCCCACCACGCCAAGCGCCGCAGGTGTGGCTTACCTTTCTCTTCATTTACAGTGTGTTCTCGGTTATCCCGCAGGCGCTGGTGTTTCGTGTGTTCTTTCTGGAACGATATCGGCATTTGGTTTCCGACGAGCGTGTGCTGATCCTGCTGGGTGCCGTGACATTTGCCTGGGCACACACAATAATCAACCATCCCCTGGTCTACGTGTTGACCTTTTGCGGCGGAGTACTCTTTGCCCGCACCTACCTGCGGAGTCGGTCGCTTGTTGTCACCTCGGTAGAGCATGCTCTGTATGGGGCATGGCTCTTTACCGTAGGCCTGGGAACTGTTTTCGCATTTCCCATGTGAGCGGGTGCACGCCGGCGCGTGCCTTGGAATACTGCCATGTGCCGCATAGTGCTGCCATATGCCGCTGAAGATGTGTACCTTATGAGGCATGCCAACTCTATGGCTTCTTTTGGTACTGGCTACTGGTCTCGGCGCCGGAGCCCTCATTTTCGGGGTGCGGGTAGTTCGTAGATCGACCGAGCTCCTTCCTCCGGTTATCTTAAGCACGCCCGCCTCGGATACCGCCGTTCCGCACATCCCTTCCCTGCGCAAGCCCGCCGTCAGTGTCATTATTCCAGCCCGGAATGAAGAGCCCCGGATCGCTACGCTTCTCCGTAGCCTCTCGACACAGTCGGTGCGACCGCTTGAGATACTTGTGGTAGATGACGAGTCCACAGACAATACCGCGGGGGTCGCCCGAGAGCATGGTGCGCGGGTGCTACCCACCCCACCCCGACCGCATGGCTGGGTGGGCAAGACCTGGGCCTGCCACTCCGGCGCTGCAGAATCTGCAGGGGAACTCCTGCTGTTTCTTGATGCAGATGTAGAGCTGGATGCAACGGCCCTTGAGCGGATTACTGCCGCACGGGAGCAGGCTGGCGGGGTTGTGTCGGTGCAGCCGTATCACCGTACCACTCGGATGTATGAGTCGTTCAGCGCACTGTTCAACGCCCAGGTAGTTACAGCGGTGGGGGTCGGCCCGGCCTCCAGAGGGCTCTTTGGCCCATGCATACTCATTGAAAAAGGCGTGTACTACCAGTGTGGTGGACACGAGGCGGTTCGGGACTCCGTCCTGGACGATGTCGATTTCGGCAAATCCTGTCTGAAAAACGGAACGGCAATCCGCAACTACCTTGGCGGAAACTCGGTGAGCTTTCGCATGTATTCGGGCGGCCCGCAAGAGATGCTCAACGGCTGGACCAAGAATTTTCTGCTAGGAGCCGGGGCAACGCCAAAAGGCACCTTGCTGCTGCAGTCCTTGTGGATTACCGGTGCGGTTACCGCCGCAGTCCAGGCCGGATTAACGCTGGCAGGCTCCTCGGTTGCGCTCCTTGGAGGGTGGTTTGCTGGCGCTGCGTATGCCGCCTACGCCGTTCTGCTGGCCCTGAGCGTTCGCACCTACGGCAGCTTTGGAATTGGGGTGGCGTTAACCTTTCCGCTGCACCTGCTGTTCTTTGGAAGCGTCATGGTACGCGCGCTGTGGATTCGCGCTGCGGGCGGGAAGGTAGACTGGAGGGGACGTACCGTGTCCTTGCGCGCACACAAGCTTTCCGACGTTGGGCGCGCGTCCCAGGCCCCTGAAGCAGCGCCAGGAAACCGCGGTTAGCGGAGTAGCATGATATGACACCGTGGATGAGAGTCTTGCTTATAGCAGGTACCTGGGTTGTGTTTCACATTGGTAGCGGCTTTGTGACCCATCATATGCCCAGGCAGTTTTTTGACCGCGAAAGGTGGCTGTTTAGAACCCGCGCCATTGAGGCCGAGGGCAGAATCTACCGACGCTTGCTGCGCATACATCGCTGGAAGGATCTCCTACCCGAGGCGGGCGCCACCTTTGCAGGCGGTTTCACCAAACGCTCACTTCCGTCCGGGCTCCGCACCAACGACACCGGCGAATACCTACAGCGCTTCATT
>PXEI01000203.1 GCA_003564775.1 Spirochaetaceae bacterium | reverse complement strand
TTCTTGAGAACTGGATCGAGTATGCGAAAAAGCGAAAAATACCGGCTCTTACCCGAGTGGCCGAGATGCTGGCCCGGAAAGCACATGGAGTGCTCAACTATCTTGTACACAAAACGACAAAGGAAGCGTCCGGCTACGTGCTGGGTAAGGCTGTGGTTCGCGCCTTTCCGGAGGGCGGTCGGTTTTCCGTTTTGACTATGCCCAAATTTTCGGAACGGATGACCCCGCTGGATGCACAAATGAAAGGACTGAAAAAGGCCTTTAAAGGTCAGCCGCATGAAGTAATTGAACTGGATCTGGATGCGTTGCCCATGGATTTGCGTTCCTTTTTTGCGCATTTGGAAAACAGAATTCCCGTGCCGGCGTTCTGGGAACAAATCAAAGACTTGCCCGGTCACACCGCCTTGATTTCACTGGTCGGACTTCCCCCGCCTCCGGAAACACCTGATGTGCCGCTTTTTATCGCCGGAATTTCAGAGGTGGAATCGCTGCGCGCAAATCCCCGGTGGGGAGGGATTCGCGCCGGGGTGCAAATGAAACCCGGCGTGGTTCTTCGGTCCCCGGAAACGCAGAAGGGGTCGATGGAGGATCTGTTCACTACCCGCTATCATATAATCGAATTTGATTGAAAACGCATCGCACAGAGTGTTAGATACTGGGTTTCCATTTGAAACGGGTCAAAATCTATGGCGCAGGTTTCTTAAACTGAACTTCACGAAAAATAAAACATTTGAATGGTGAACTTCTATAAAGGACCATGAAAAAATATCTGCCGACGATCCCCGACTTCCCGGCTTTTGCGCATGGAGGCGACTACAATCCCGACCAATGGATGGATCGGTATCCGGAGGTCCTGGAGGAGGATATTCGGTTGATGGATTTGGCGGGATGCAACACGTTCTCGGTGGGGATTTTTTCCTGGGCGCGATATGAACCCCGGGAGGGAGAGTTTCAGTTCGAGTGGATGAGGTACATTCTTGACCGCTTGCATGCGGCAGGGAAACAGGTGTTTCTGGCCACCCCCAGCGGATCAAAGCCGGCCTGGATGAGCAGCACCTATCCTGAAGTCTGCAGGATGGATGCCCGCGGGAGGCGTGAGCATCATCAGGGCCGTCATAATCACTGCTTCACCTCGCCGCTGTATCGGGAGAAAGTGGCGGAGATGAATCGGAAACTGGCAAAGGAGTTTGGTGCCCATCCAGCCGTCAAACTTTGGCACCTGTCCAACGAATACAACGGGGAATGTCACTGTGAACAGTGTCACCGGGCATTTCGGGAATGGTTGAGGGTGCGGTATGGATCGCTTGAGGAACTGAATCATGCCTGGTGGGCCCATTTTTGGAGTCATACGTTTCATGAGTGGCAGGAGATCGATCCGCGGGACGCAAGCATCGAGGGCATGCGCCTGGATTGGCTTCGTTTTATTACTTCTCAAACTGTGGATTTCATGAAGCATGAAATTGCGTCGCTGCGGGCAGCCGGCGCTGAGCAGCCGGTTTTTACAAACATGATGGGTGTCTTTCCTCATCTGGATTATTGGCGTTTTGCAGAAGTGGTGGATGTGATCGCCGACGATTCCTATCCCGCCTGGCGATATGAGGACGAGGCAGATCGCCGGACCGCGTCCCGGACCGCGATGATTCATGACATGCATCGCAGCATGAAAGGCGGAAAACCCTGGTTGTTGATGGAGTCCTGCCCGGACAGTCCGCAGTGGATTCAAACGCCCAAGCCGAAGCGACCGGAGGTATACCGCACCGAGATGCTGCAGGCGGTCGCGCATGGGTCGGATTCGGTGCTCTATTTCCAATGGAGAAAAGGGCGGGGAGGAATGGAGAAATTTCACGGGGCGGTGGTGGATCACGTGGGTTCCGAGCATACCCGGGTGTTCAGGCAGGTGGCGGAGTTGGGGTCCACCCTAAGCAAATTATGCGATGTCATTGGCACCACCGTATGCCCTCAGGTGGCGATCTTGTTTGACTGGGAAGTTCGCTGGGCACTGGAAAACTCACGGGGGACGGGGATGATCCACTATGTGGAATCCGTTGTGGAGGCTCACCGGGCCTGCTGGAAACGGGGAGTGTCCACGGACATCCTTGAAAGTACCTGCCCGCTGGATTCCTACAAACTGGTAGTGGCTCCCCACTTATATCTGCTCAAACCCGGTGTGGTCGAGCGCTTGAGGCGGTTCGTCGAGCAGGGCGGCACTTTGGTGCTGACCTCTCATACCGGGGTTGTCACGGAACATAATCTCTGTCACCGGGGCGGATTTCCGGGAGGTGGATTGAGGGAACTTTGCGGGGTATGGGCTGAGGAAGTCGACTATTTATACGAAGGTGCGTCACAGAAGCTTAGCATGAACGAAGGGAATTCCCTGGGTTTGATCGGGAACTATGAAACAGGACGAGTCTGCGAGGTGCTGCATGCTGAGGGAGCGGAGGTGTTGGCTGCCGTGACCTCGGATTATTATGCGGGGCACCCGGTGCTCACCCGAAACCGGGTTGGCAATGGATCCGTCTATTATCTGGGGACCCCCCCGGATGAAGATTTCCTGGGTGCATTCATGGCGGCGTTGATGAGGGAATGTGGAATCGAGCCCGTTCTACAAACCACTCTGCCCGAAGGCGTCAGCGCACAGGTTCGGACAGACGGGACCACTGACTTTGTGTTCATCCAGAATTTCTCCAAGCGGCCGCGGAAGCTGGTTCTGGATGCACGGGAGTATCGATGTGTGGAAAGTGATATGCAGCTGTCCGGGTTGCTCGAGCTTGCGCCCTGGCAGACGCGAATACTGCGCAGGTGATTTGAAAATACAGATACTCTATTGCCTGTGGCGGAATTTCGTTGCCACATGGGGCAAGTGGGAAATCGAGTGATAGACTCAGACCTTAAGAAATTTTGCTTTGCTTCTCAATTGACAAACGTCCTAGTGGAATGTTCCGGCGGATGCACGTTGGAACAGGCAGGGCACCATGTGCGCGCGGTGGATCTGGTGATGAGGAAGTTGGAGATTGAAACCGTTGCAGATGCATGCCGTGACCCCGCTAACGGTCAGTGGTGTCGCGGCCAGTCTGAAAGTGGCGTAGAATTGCCGGGTTGAAAATCCCTGGTCCTCAAGCGCTGGATCTTCTTCCAACCATTTTCTGTAAACCCTCTTCTTCCTTCCTGAGTCTTCTTCCCCACCCGTCCGTGTTTCGCGGACGGGTTTTCTGTTTCCTTGGGTCTTCTTCCCGCAAAAGCAGCGGGACCATGAAGACCTTCAGACGCCGAAGATGTTTGCATTGCAACGAGTTGTTCCGCCCCGACCCCCGTACCCGTGACCGGCAGCGCCATTGCGGCTCCCCGGAGTGCCGGAAGGCAAGCAAGGCCTGGCGCCAGGCCCGCTGGCTCTCCAAGCCGCAGAACCGGGATTACTTCAAAGGGCCGGAACAGGGGGACCGGGTCCGCCGCTGGCGGAAGGAAAATCCGGGGTACTGGAAAACAGCCCCCTTACCGAAAGAACCGTTACAAGACGACTGTCCACCCCAACCTGATGATCATCAACAGGATAAGGTCGATTTAACTTCGGAGGCGTTACAAGACGACTTCTGGACGCAACCCACTGTCATGCTTGGACTTATGTGCGATTTAACCGGCGGGGCGTTACAAGACGACATGGCAGGCATGCTCCACAGGTGGCACACCCGTGGCCTGTCTGTCCTGGGCATCGTGTCCGGGACCCAACCCCAAGGAACCTATGAAGCACAAAAAACTCATACGACCCGACCGTCTGCGCCGTCCGCCGCAGCAGTTCAGCTGGGTCGATCACCGCCTGGTCCGTGAACACCGCCTCAAAACCTGTACCTCCGACGCATTGGCGTTGTATCTCTTCCTGGTCACCGTAGCCGACGCGGAAGGGCTGAGCTACTATGAAGAGGCCTCCTGCGCCCAGCGTCTGGGCATGGATCCCGACCGCATATGCGCGGCGCGTACCTGCCTGATCCGGGAGGATCTCATTGCCTGGGAGGCCCCGTTCTATCAGGTGCTCAGCCTGGACCGGTCGGTCGCGCCCCCGCCATCGTCCAGACCCTCTCCCCGGAACGGGCAGGCCCGCTCCTTTGCCGAGATCCTCGCGGACATGGGAGGTGCATCATGATCGATTATACGACCTGGGAGACCCACGCCCTTCCGCCAGTCGTATGCAGCACCATGGGGAACCCGCTCTTTTTTGCGCCCAACCATTTGGGGTTGGCCAGCACGTCGGCAAGCGACCCGGATGCCGCCTTGAAAAACAGATCGTAGACTCCCTTGGCTTCCCGGCTGAAAAACAAACGG
>PXEI01000052.1 GCA_003564775.1 Spirochaetaceae bacterium | reverse complement strand
TCCAATACCACCGGCCTGGGCGGAGTTGTTTGCTACAGAAGCTGACCCCGATGGCGACGCCACCTGGCGGTCAAAGCGAATAACAGCACTTGGGCGAGCTCCGCTTAACTGAGCGTTACGCACCAGCACCCGCAGGTCCGGGCGCCCGTCGCCGTTGACATCAAGTGAGGCTTCTGCGTCCTCGGTAACTGACAAGGTCTCGCCTGGACTCTCAAGCAGCAATCCAGCGTCGTCCGAGGCTACGATCAAGGAGTAATCTTGCCCATTCAGGTTAAGATAAATGGTGTCACCAACCCCAAAGCGCTGCTCCAGAAAGTCGTTAGAGAATATGTATTCCTCGCCAGCGACCGCAACCGGGGCAGCCTCCGCATTGTCGCCTAAGAGCATACGAATGCCAAAGAAAGCACCACCTGCAACCAGCAGAACAGCGACCGCTATAGCAGCTATGAGGGTTATCGGCACCCGCCTGGTCGGGGTATGGATAAGCTCTTCTATAGGTGCCGGTTGTTCCTGCAGTCGCATGTTTCGGTACAACTGAACCATCTCTTGCGGTTCAAGATCAAGGAACTCGCTATAGTTGCGAAGAAAGCCCAGAAGATATGACTCGGCGGGAAAGTCGTCAAAGGCTTCATCTTCCAGAGCTGTAATGTATCGCCGTGCAATGTGTGTTTCACGTACCACTTGTTCGAGAGAGTAGCCCTTCTCCTCACGGAGATTCTTTAGCTTTGCTCCAACTGATTCCATACTCGTCTACTCCGGCCCTTGCTCGTGCTAACTGTCACCCTCAAACAAAAAATTGTGAAACCGATTCGCTCCGGACGGCGGATCGTAGTCAAAGCGAGTTGCCGGGATGTTCTGATTAAGCCGCACGTTGTCAAAGTGAAAGGTAATACGGTCATAGTTCACCGTCACACCCTCGATACGTCGAATAACCATATCCTCGTCGACGGAGAGGATCAGCTGCCGAAAGCCCTCACTGGTGGTGCGCCAGTTAAGCCGCAGCTTGGTAACCATAAGGTCATTCTCTTCCGAAAGCGGTTGTGGCGCAGGTGAGTCGAGATACGCAATGCTGTAGTTCCGGCGCAGCAGGCTGAGCCCCTGCGCAGAGGCCAGATTTGCCAGGGTCTCGGTTCCGCGGGAACGAAGTTCCTGCTGCAGGGTCACGTTGTAACGTGGAACATGCAACATGAAAACTTGTCCATTGGAGACCAGCACCTGATCTGTTGGACGGGTAAAATTAATGCGGATTAGATTTGGAGCCCGATAAAACAACTCCCCTTCCATGTTCTCGGACTCGGTGCTCACCCTGACATTGGCGATGTAGTCGACAATGCCCGCATAGTTGGCGGCCACCTGTTCGAAGTAACGGGGGGCAGTCAGTATTTCCTGTGCCGCCAGGTGAGCCCCGGCAACCAAAAATACGACAGCGCACAAAAAAGCAACTCTATATTGTCTCACGTGGATATACACCTCAGGTTGGAACTCTGCGTCTCATGCTGTTGGATTCAAGGCTCTTTGTCAAGAACCAGTTTCTCTATTACTGTATCATAACACCTGCATCTCCGCCATACCGACGAAAGGCACAAGACTATGAGGAGAGATCTCGAATGCGGTCTCGGAGTTCGGCGGCTCGTTCGTAGTCTTCATGCTCCACGGCCAGCTCGAGCTCACGTTTGAGATCCTCAAGAGGATTTGGGTTTCGACGGTGAACCTGTTCCATAACCGACCGCAGATAGTTTACTGAACGCACCCGTTCAAACTGAAAAGCTGGCGAATCTATCTGCTCAAGGCCTTCAATTCGCTCAATTGCATTATTGATGACGGTCTCGGCGACATCTACGCGGTCGTCCTCTACATGGGTCATTGCGCGCGCGGTTGCGTGCATGCGAATGATGTACGGCTCGAACTGCAGCACCGAGCTCCGTTCTTCTTCCGAGCTACAGTAGCGCCTCAACACGTTACACAACCTCAGGTTGTGTTCAGTGTCGTCAATTACCCGAGTAAACTGGTTCATTTGGAACAGGACGATGTAGCGATAGTAGAAGAGAATTCCTTCATCGCGCAGTTGCTGAACCTCAGCGCTTTCCAGTTCAAATCCTTCATCACCACCCTTTTCCTCGGTGAAACTCCGTAGTCGATCCTCGACCGCATCGAGCACCGTGGTGTAACCGCCCGGAAGTTTTCCGTCGGGGCGTCCGGTGAGCTCAAATTGTTCAATGCCCAAAGGACGACGCACCTGCAGAATAAGCCTCCCATCTGCGGCGTTGATCATTCGGGTTGGGTTTTCCGGGTCATACTCCCAGTCGGCTAATAAAACCGAGATTTCACGGTCCATGGGGTAAATATAGTAAAGAACGACGACATACGTCAGCAATTTCGTGCTCGGTGGCATGAGAGAGTTTATTCGGTGGTGAACGATAGCTCCACACTGCGACTTGAATTCCGCTCCAAACCGGGCCATACTCGCCTGGCAAGGGCCGACGGCCCGGAGAGGCGAGACAAAGCGAGGAAGCATGACAACGGTAATATCGCTTGGTGGATCAATTGTGGCGCCCGACGGCGTGGACACCGAGTTTCTGACGTCCTTTCGTGCGCTTCTGCACACGCGAATAGCGCAGCACAACGAGCGTTTTGTGCTGGTTGTCGGAGGTGGCGGCCCCGCACGCCGTTACCAGCAGGCGTACCGAAAACTGACCCCCGATGCGGACAACGAGAACGCCGACTGGATAGGAATTCGCGCTACCTGGCTCAACGCCGAGCTTGTTCGCGCGGTGTTCGGGTCCGACTGCGCACAAGCGGTTGTCACGAACCCCTATGAGGCTGATACGGAGGCCGGAGATGCGGTAGTGGTGGCGGCAGGCTGGAAACCCGGTTTCTCCACCGACTTCGACGCAGTAGTCCTGGCCGAACGTTTTGGTGCGGACTCGGTGCTGAACCTCTCCAACATCGAGCAGGTGTACTCCGCCGATCCAAAGCTTGACCCCAGTGCCACGCCGCTTGAGCGCATGAACTGGAACGAGTTTCGAAAGCTTGTGGGTGAGGACTGGAACCCCGGAGCCAACGCACCCTTTGACCCTGTTGCCAGCCGCCGCGCGGCCGAGCTTGGGCTCAAGGTGGTTGTGGCTGCTGGCCGCAACCTGGAGAACCTGGAGAAGATACTGTCCGGTGGCGAGTATCACGGAACAACAATAGGGCCGGAGTAGAACTCGCCCCCCGCCCCGGTTGCCGACCCAATTGCGGCGAGCGCACGGGCGCGCAGGAAGGGGGACTGGATCTGCCCAAGCAACGCAAGCGCCTCGTCAATCAGGAACAAAGCCACGTACTGTTGCAGCACACTAAATACCAGCGACTCACCGGCCTGCGCGAACCCGGCCTCGTCGGCCAGCAGGCTGTCCAGGGGCCGCCGAGCCTCCGCAGCCGCCCCCTGAACCGAGTATTCGCGAGCTATGGCGGTCAGCACCTGAACCCGCGGGAAGGATTCCCGGAGCTCCAGGGCGTCGGCTTCCAACTCGGCGCCTGCACCGGCGGCAATGTAGACCGGAACAAGGCGCAGATACACCGAGGACCGGCTGAACTCGTCCTCAAGCTCGGTCATGACACTTCGCGCAAACTCGGCGTTCAGGTAGGCCAACTGCTCCTCGCCGATACTCAGATAACCCCTGGCAATGGACGCGTACGCGCTGGCAATAAGGGCGGGGGCGCCGCTGCGCTCGGCCTCGGAAGCGGCGCGCGTAAACATGACAAAGGCTGAGGAGCGGTCGCCCGCGCGGTCATAGGCTTGCCCAATTGCAACAAGGGCATCTGCACGTATATGGGATTGGGGGATAACGCTCACCACCTGAGAGGCGGCGGAGAAGCGGCCCATTCCGGCCAGCTTTGCGCCTACATCGGCAATGACGCGCGCGTCTTCATCCGGCAGGGACAGAACGGTGAGTCCTATGAGTTGATCGGCGGCGCGGTCGGCATGCAGCGATTCCGAGCGCGCATCACCGGCAGCCCGAAAGCTCAGGGCGACCGCTGACAAGGCGGCTGCGCGACGCCATGGGCTCCCGATACTACCCGCCGCAGGAATAGCCTGCTGAACCAGAAGGTTACCCGACTGCCCTAAACCCCGCCGTTGATAGCGGTCGGCCGTGTTCGTGAGTACGGTGGCTCTAGTCTGGAGGTCGTCAATGACGAGTACAAGGTCGATGGTTCGCGCAACTACCGGGAATGCGTCCTCGCCAGCGTCAAACGCAACCTGGATAATGCGTTCATACAAGGCACCACGGGCCGCTTGATCCGGAAGGTTGGCGGCTCTGTCGAGGGCCTCGGTAAGTGCGT
>PXEI01000049.1 GCA_003564775.1 Spirochaetaceae bacterium | reverse complement strand
GGTGTTGGGGCCGCTGACGATTAAGGCTCGTGTTTCGGCATCGATCTCTACACGAATGGGTACCACGGCCGAACCGAGCATGGGATGTCGCGCGCCAATGAGACGCAGATCTCTATCTGCGGAGATCTCCGGGACAATGCAGTTATGGCGTACCGCGTACTCACCTTTTGCCAAGAGGAGGTCGAGAAGCGCAACGGCCTCCCGAACCGGGGACAGTTCAGGTAAGAGCTCGCGGAGCACAACACAAAACTCGCGTAGCTTCGCAGTAATGGCGTGACGGAGTCGACTTTCGGCCTCGATACGCTCGTTGTTCAAGGCGAGGAGTTCGGGGGGCTCAATGAACACTGTTCGTCCGGTTGCTGAAACCTCGTGAACTATTCCCTGGAGTCGCCCGCGGTGATCGGAGTTCAAAGGGAGCACAGTCCGCCCGTCTCGCTGGGTGGGTTGATCCGAGGTCCAGACCTCATGCGTTGAGGTGTCACGCATGAGAACACTGGCACTGCGAGTAATGTCGGACTGTAAACGGCGGAGCTTTGTTGCGAGCTCCTTAAGTTCGGGTACTGTGTCGGGGTCGAAGCGTCCGGTCGGGTCAAAGTGTCGCCGTATGCCAGATGCGGCGCGCACCGGCACCTCGACCTCACCCAGGAGCTCGCTAATAAGTTCCCGAAATTTCGGGCATTCGCTGTCTTCGTGCTGCAGTTCATGGACTAAGCTACCTGCAGAAACAATATATGATGCGACATCGGCGATATCGGGTTCATCCAGCACCGATCCTTCGACCGCGAGCAGGTGCAGGGCTTCTGTGATATCCGGAAAGTGTCCTCGAGGATCCGAGTTTGTTCGCAGGCGCTTCTCGGCTTCGGCAACAATCTCTAAGTGGTGCGCTAATGCGGCTGACTGGGTAAAAAAACCAGCAGTTTGCACCGCTGCGGCGGCCTCGGCGCTGCGACAGGACGCTGCAAGCTCATCTCGTACAACACCGAATTCCAGGACATGTTCGGTGTGTTGTTTCATATGCAACTCCGGTCAAGTAGACGCAAATAGCTCTCATAACGGTCAGGGTGTATGAGCCCCGCATCCAAAGCTGCTCTCACTTGGCACCCGGGTTCATGTGAATGGGTGCAGGTTGAGAAGCGGCAATGCGTTGCGGGCTCACGCATTTCGGGAAATGCATACGAAAGCTCGGAGGCCTCAAACAGCTGTAAACTGAACTCGCGGATACCGGGTGAGTCGATGATGAGCCCGCTTTCGGGGTGGTCGAATGCAGCGGCAAAACGAGTAGTGTGACGACCGCGGTTATACTTGGCAGACAGGTCTCCGATCTTGGCCTCCGCCCCAGGTACCAGCGCGTTCAAGAGCGTTGACTTACCAACTCCCGACTGTCCTACCAAAAGAACGGTACGATCACGAGTTGCCTCCAGGATATCAGAGATGCCTTTACCGTTGACTGCAGAGCACCCAAACACCTGGTAACCGAGCGACGCATACACCGCCATGCGCTCTAGCACTGCTTCGTCCGGCCCCAGGTCAAACTTGTTCAGGATCACACCGGCCGAGATGCCAGCATGCTCTGCGGCCACCAGGACTGCATCTAAGAACCTTGGTCTGAATGGTGGGGTGTCCACCGATGCGAGCACCAGTACCAAGTCCAGGTTGGCCGCAATGGTCTGGGGAGCGTTTCGTTTGGGATTCCAACGCACAAACGCGTTGTTCCGCGTTGCGGCCTCGGTAATCATTCCGGTGTGCTGAGCGAGGTCCAACACGCAGTAGACACGATCCCCCGGTGCCAATGCGTTGTAACGCCGGTGCTCGGAACTCAGCCTCTTGCCCTTCAGGCGGCAAAGGTAACTTGTGTTCTCAACCCGGACTGTAAATATGTTGTTAATTCCGTGCAGTATTATGCCAAGCTGCGGACTGGCTGCTTTAGACATATTGCCGGTTGCGGGAGGGGCTCATACACGGGAGTATCGGTTTCACTATTCCTCGCCAAATAATTGATGCAGTTGTGACGTCGAGCTGGATGTGCCTGTCTGTGGAGACCCAGCGCGACGAAGACGAAAGTAGTCACAAAAATTGGCGCGATCTTTGTCCTTCACCCGTTCCGGGATGGTTTCGCGACACTCCCAATGGGATGATGGATCATAGAACTCGCAGTGCAGACAGATCTTCAGGTCTGCTCCACAGCTGTCACACTCGGTATTTCGGTAAATTCCCTTGTCCGCAGGAATGGGTGTCCCGCAACGATAACATGGTAGCATACGTGAATTGTAGTCCGAATACCGTGCTGGGACAAGTGCTTATGCCTGTACAGCGCTGCGGGCATGCGGTATTCTACATTGATGTTCGACAACCGACCATGCGAGCTGAGCAGTTGTGACGACTTTGCCGCTTTTGCCAGATCCAGGTGTTTTCGGCACCTGCCGGATACCGAGGAGTACCGGGCCGAGATTTACCAGAGCCTCCAGGCGGGCGGTGACTTTTCCGGACTCAATGTGTCGCAAATGCCGTTCGTTAACCTGGAAATTCCCCAGTCCGAGTTCCGTTGCTGTCGGTTCTCACGCTCTGCATTTCGGGAAATCCAGTTCCGCGACTGTCGCTTCATTAACTGTACCTTTGATTTTGCGGTGCATGAAGAGGTAAGGTTCACGGACTGTAGTTTTGTGCATTGTGTGTTGTCGGGAGCGCGGTTACAGAGTTTTGAGGTTAGGAGCAGTGAGCTCGTTGAGAATAACTTCAACGGCTGTCACTTGAGCAACGCAGTTTTTGACGACTGTGATCTCACTCGCTCGCGCTTTATTGGCGCTCATCTTTTTGACACTGAGTTCACTAACTGTAACGTGCGGGAAGCCTACTTCATAGACATCGTCCAGAATCGATTGAGTTTCCGAATGTCCAACCCTGAAGATGCCTTCATGGCGCGGCCATCGGCCAACTCGGGCGGAGAGCTTGGTTATGCGCCTATACACACTTAATGTCGAACAGCAGGAGACGGAAAACAGTTATCTCCTTGCTCCGGACAATGCCGGCGACGCAATACTTGTTGATCCGACCTCGTTTACTGTCTCCATGCTCCGTACGGTTGAGGACAATCGACTCTACATCCGGTCAATACTTTTGACACATCCCCGAGAACTACGTATGTCCGCGATCGGCACCATTTTGAAGGTCTATGACGCACGACTCTACGCAACCTACCCGAATATACATGGGTATCCTACAACTCGTGTGCAAGGTGGTGACACCCTGGAGTTGGGCGGTTTTGAGGTGAGCGTTTTGCCGCTTGAGGAGTACTCGCGGCATGCGGTGATGTTTTCGGTGTCGTCTTTCCTATTCTGCGGACCTGCTATGAGCGCAGGAATCGTGGCGGAGAACGGAACCCAGATAGAGCGCATGTTACTTGCAGAGGCGCTGCGAAAACAGTTCCGGCAACTGTCGCCACAGACACTTCTGTTCCCTTTACATGGTCCACCAAGCACGATCGAGGCGGAGCTGACCCTGAACATAGATCTTACCGATCCCTCAGATGGTGGGGTTCTGTAGTCCCCCACCCCTGACGGCATCTATGTTTCGCTGGACCTCACATGCCATGTACGCAACTGCCGGATTGCAGCTATCATGTCGTCGGGAACGGGAGCTTGGAAAACACGGCGAACCGACTCTCCTGGGAGTTTCACGCCAAGGCTGAAGGCGTGCAACATGAGAGGCACTTCGGGAAAGTTCGGATCACGAGCAGACTCACGTGACGCGTACAGCGGATCTCCCAGGATTGGGCACCCCAGTGAGGCCAGGTGAACGCGCAACTGATGTGTGCGTCCGGTGATAGGCCGGAGTGCAAGGAGTGCGTAGCTGCGCGTTGCCCTTGGGGGAATGGGGCCTGCGCGCTTGCCGCCCTTCTTCACCGGTCCAATTACCTCCGGACCACTATCGGGGCCTATCGGCACGTGGAACTCGCGCACTACCCGATACTCGGTAAGGGCCTCACGCCCTTTCTTGGGGTCGGTGGTAAAGACCGTGCGTCGTTGGGGGTGGCGAAGGATTCGGGAGTCAATGAGGCCTTGCTTCCTGGGCGGTATGCCGTAGCTCAACGCGAGGTAGCGCTTCTCAGTGCGGCGCTCAGAGAACTCGCGTTGTAAGCGCTCGAGCGTTGGGGCGTTCTTCGCGGTAATGAGAACACCGCTGGTATCCTTGTCAAGCCGATGCACAATTCCAGCGCGTTGGTTGGTCGCAAGGTGCTGGGTTTCGTCCTCCCCAGCTTCTGTGTCTGTAGAGTCGTTATCCTCTGAGTCGATAGAGCCCACACCGGTGCCTTCGTTCTGATGATGAAACAGGAGACCATGC
>PXEI01000083.1 GCA_003564775.1 Spirochaetaceae bacterium | reverse complement strand
AGGCCGGTGGTATTGGACTGCCCCTTGGTGATACCAACGTTGCCTCCAGGCGCCGCCAACCGCAGCTTGTTGTTGAACGCCCGCAGGCTCAGCCGTATGAGCTCAGGATGAGTTTCATTGGCCCAACTATGCTCCGGTACCTTACTGCCGAGGGTGAACGCGTTGAGCGCTGGTTTGGAGCAGGTGAGAACTTCCAACTCACCCAGCAGGACGAAGTCCGCATCTGGGTGTCAAACGCGGGCGGAACAAACCTGGAAATTGACGGACGCCGACTCACACTTGGCGAAAGTGGCGAGGTTGTGGCGTTCCAGACTCGCTGGGTGGCCGACGGTGGCGCGCAGCGACTAGAGCTCCACCCAGTCTATTAAACCTGTTGGACAATGCGCGGTAATTCTTCATCTGCATCCATGGGCGCTGGCGAGTTGCTGACTGGACTCAACGAGGCTCAACAGGCAACCGTTCGGCATCATGGGACTCCTCTCCTGATTCTGGCCGGTGCCGGTTCCGGTAAGACTCGTGTTATTACCTACAAAATAGCGTACCTCCTTCAGGAACTTGGCTACCATCCCCGTGAAATTCTTGCCGTGACCTTCACCAACAAAGCCGCCCGTGAGATGAAGGAACGAGCCGTCGGGCTCTGCCCCGAGGCCTCGGAGGTAATGATCCGCACCTTTCATTCCTTTGGCGCCTGGCTGCTGCGGAGGTTTGCAGAGGATGCTGGGCTCTCACGCAGTTTTACTATCTACGACGACGACGATATGGTTTCGTTGCTTCGTGGAATCTACCCAGAGGAGCAACGCAGCGCCCTGAGGCGGGTTGCGCGGAGGATATCTCGAGCAAAGGATCTCTGCCTTGATCCCGAGGACGATCTTTCACCCATTGGCTTTGACCCCCGGTTTGGAGCCATGTACGGGGCATATACCCGGCGGCTGAACGAAATTGGCAACGTAGACTTTGGCGATCTCATTCTGCGCCCCATTTCATTGCTTGGTGCGCGCGGCGGTTCCGGCGGGCCGCTCTCGGTGGGTGGGCTCATACGGTCGCGCTTTCGCGCGGTGCTTGTGGATGAGTATCAGGACTCAAACCGCGCGCAGTATCAGCTGCTTAAGACCCTTGTGGGCCCTGACACCTATATCTGTGTGGTGGGTGATGACGACCAGTCAATATATCGATTCAGGGGTGCCGAGGTCGGAAACATTCTCAGCTTTCCAGACAGCTTCCCCGGAGCCGAAATCCACCGGCTTGAACAAAACTACCGGTCAACAGCGCCAATTCTGGCCGTTGCAGATGCGGTGGTGGCCCGCAATACCGGGCGACTGGGCAAAACGCTGTTCACCACCCGCACCGACGGCCCGCTGCCACGACTTGTCCTGCTGCCCGACCATGAAGCGGAGGCCGAGTTCTGTCGCACCTTGCTGGCCCGTGAGCCTTCAGCCGCCGCAGAAACTGCTATCCTGTATCGTACCAATGCCCAGTCGCGCGTCTTTGAGACCACCTTTGCGCGTGCCGGTATTGCGTATCGCATTGTGGGAAGCCTGCGGTTCTATGATCGTGAGGAGATTAAGGACGCCATTGCCTATCTGAAGCTGTTTGCGAACCCTGCCGACGAAGTGGCCTTCCGACGCATTATCAATAAGCCCAGCCGCGGGCTTGGGGCGGTCTCGGTAGACCGCATTTTTTCCGCGTTGGAAGACGGTGCAGCCGAACATGGTTACGACCTTATTGCTGCAACCGAGGCCGCTGCCTCCGGTCTTTCCCGCAAGGCCAGCGCCGCGGCCCGGGGCTTTGTGCAGGCATATCGCGAGCTTGGTGCCGGGCTTGCTGGGGGGCTACTCAACGAGTTTGTGGCGCAGGTTTTTGAACGCTTTGGTCTGGTTGCCTACCATGTTGAACAAGACGAGGACACCGGCCTTGGCAAGCGGGAGAATCTTGAAGAGTTTCTCAGTGCTGCATCAATGTACCCGGCAACGCCGGAAGGCCTGGTTGAGTTGCTTGAGAATCTTGAGCTCGACTCCGGTCGTGAGCAAGAGGCCAGTAGCGACGCCCGCAATGCGGTCACCCTCATTACTATGCACAATACCAAAGGGCTTGAGTTTGACCGGGTCATTATTACTGGTCTTGAGGATGGGCTGTTCCCCCGGAGTGACGACGACCAGGAAGAGCTGGAAGAAGAACGCCGCCTGTTCTACGTGGCCGTCACCCGGGCCCGCAACGAGGTGTATTTCACCAGCTGCCGTAGCCGCATGGTGAACGGCCGAACGCTGGAGCTGTATCCCTCGCGGTTTTTGCAGGAGATCCCTGAGGATCTTGTCGATATAGATGAGCAGCAGGTACAGCGGAAACGCACACGTTTTGGCGATGCGCGCCAGGGGTCGGGACGAATGGCGTATCGAACCGCGGGGCACGATGCGCACCAGGGGTCGCGCCATGCTGCGGAGGCGGAGGCGGAGGCGGAGGCACGGTTTCCGGCATTTTCGGCGGTGTACCACGACGAGTACGGTTCCGGTATGGTGGCAAAAGTGTGGTGGAGTGGATCACACGAAATGGTATTGGTGCGTTTTGAGACTGGGCGGGAGTTGCAGTTTGTCGCTGAGTATAGTGGGCTTGAACGGATCAGTTCGGACTCGTTCTGAGTTCAAGGACCCAAGCTGAAGGAGTAGATATGCAAGCCGGTTCTCTCCCCTTTTATCCGGAACTGCGTCGCGCCCGTGGGTACCGACTCTACACTCGCAGCGGCGCGCGCTTACTTGACTTCTACCAGGACGACGGGCGAGCCTTTCTTGGGCATGACCCTAAGGGAGTTTCACGGGCCATGAAAGCCGAAATGGACCGTGGGTTGCACGCCGCTGGCCCATCTCCTCATATGCGCAGACTGCAACGGGAACTGGGCACATTGTGGCAATGTCTTGTGGACCACTCGGAGAGTGGGGTTGCCGCACTCCTGGGTGATTCCGGTCGCGACTGGGTTGTGTTCGGCAGTCGGGAACAGTTTACGCAGGCTGTCGGTACGCGCGGCTGTGTCCTCTGGCGCCCCGGCTTGGCCCTGCAACTCACCGGAGACGCCGCCACCATAGTTGAGATGCGCCTCCCGTTGCCGGGGGCCAGCACGCCGATAGTCGCCGGGTTCCCTGCTGGCTCGGTAGCCGTGACTCAGCACTGCTCTCCGGTGCAACTTGCCGGGCTGCACCGGGTAGTGAACCTGCTACGTTCAGATCCAAGAGTCTTGGGCGGACGAGTGACCTATGATACACTCGAGGCAGCTTGGACAGGGCTGAGAACCCCTCTGTTTTCTCGTCATGGGGTGTATCTTCAGCCACGGGTGCCGAACGCACGGTACCTCGCCTTCCACCGTGCCATGACGGAACGAGGGTTTTTTCTCAATCCAGCCTCGCATGGACTGAGTATTATTCCAGGTGAGTGCTCTGCCGGTGAGTTCGCCGGGTTCTCTCGTGCATGTAAAGAACTTAAGGAGTTTGCAGATGTCTCCTGATCTCGTAATCTTGACAGTTTCGCGGCTTGCGGTAGGAGCCATTACCACATTTCTCGCAATCCTGGTCTGGAGTCGCACCCGTGACTCGGCCTGGATGTTTGTGGTAATTGCCACAATCGCTCAGTACGGCGAGATTGTGGCCGGTACCCTGGAGAGTTTCGGAATTGTGCGGCTTGACGGCCTGGTGGTAGCCGGAGTCCCACTGTTTCGGCTGCTCCTTATGAACTTACCCATGGTGTTTCTCTCAATCGCCTTGTTGGTAGTGCTTGCTAACAGACGTTGAGCCTGGCCGCGGGTGTGAAGGCGTTTGGGTCAGGCCCCGTGTCTTGACATTCCCTTCAAAATCGAAGATTCTTTGCAGGTTGTAATGAATACTACCAGATGCCGATAAGGCTTTGAACAACCGGAGGAAGAATAATCTATGAGTGCATTAGCGGTCGGAATCGCCTTTATACTATTTGCGGTCTATTCCGTTTTACCGGTCGAGTGGTCACTGCAGTGGGGGCCTGAAGTACTCATGTTTCTAAAGGGCGGTATCCCCATTCTTGCTGCTATGATCGGACTTATTGCTGTGTTAATTGGCATTGCAGATATCAAAGACAAAATTGAAGCGAAGAAGGAAGAGGCGGAAGAAGCTGCGGCTGAGGCACAGAAGGCGTCCGAGGCTGATGCAGCTGGCAAAGAGAGTTCCGAGTAAGCAGAAATCGGCACCTGAGAAAGTTGCCGGTGCGGCTTGACATCCAGGCGGAAATTTCGCACAATACGCTTCCAGTTTTCGGAGTAATCTCCACGCGTAAAGGCTAGTAATATGAAGACAATATTTGTTAACCCGAAAGAAGTCGAGCGCAAGTGGTACGT
>PXEI01000270.1 GCA_003564775.1 Spirochaetaceae bacterium | reverse complement strand
TGGCGATCTGCCGGAGGGGACAGTGCGTGCAATCCTCAAGCAGGCCGACCTTCAAGTAGATGATTTTCTCAATACTTGATCACGTCCCCCCGAACATCTTCCAAAGCTCACAGTATCCCACTGAAGTACGATACTCGCACTTTTCTGGTATTATCGTACACGAGTCAGAGGGTGTTTTTTATTTTGATGTACGTGCGGGCTGTCTGTGCGGGCTGTACGCGGACGCTGTACGCGCGGCGCTTGTTTCCGGCAACTATCACCGCTGCAGCGCGGCAACTGCGACTTCCGGTGCCTTGTCGATTATCCGCAACAACGCCCGCGCGGTACCGGTTGGATACCGACGGCCCTGCTCCCAGTTTCGTAGTGTGTCCACAGATATTCCAATCCGATGAGAGAACTCCCGTTGCGTCATTCCCACCCGTGCTCTGACGGCGCGAATGTAGTCCCCCATTTCCGCCATCGCCTCTTCGTTGTCCTGATCAACGGTCACGCGTACGTCTTTCATGTTCTGCTACCTCCCGTAGATTGGCACTCGAACTCCATATGTAAAGAGTAGTTCAATGGACGACACATATCAATCGATCTAACTCGGTTTTCGAAGGAGACGTGGGTGCGCGCGGGCTGTCTGTGCGGGAGGCTGCTCCACGTAGGCGGAACTGCTGCATCATACACTACGGTAAACCGTGCCATTAGCTAGTATCCAATATCCATGGACTGCGCCTCAGCAGTGAGCTGGTTTAGGGCAGATTCACGTTCTTCACTTACCCGCTTCTTGTAGGCGCGTACGTCTTCAAAGTACACACGCCTGTGGGTACCCACTTTGTGGTACGGAATTGCTCCGTCTTCCAGCAAGCGAATGAGAAAGGGAAGAGATACTCCGAGAAAGTCCGCGGTCTGTTGGGTTGTCAACTCCGCATGAACGGGAACGAGCGTGACAGCATTGCCCTCAGCCATATTCACCAGGATGTCCACAAGCAGCCGTACCGCACCCTCCGGCAACTCTACTTCGTCGTTCGTGTTTCCGACACGCACGGACAGACTATGGGTTACATAACGGGCCAGGGTCTCGCTTGAACGCTTTGCAATTCTCGCGTCATCAGTTGACGGTACGACCGTTTCATAGAGCGCTGCGATTGACATTGCTCAACCTCCTTATAATCATCCTGATCATAAGATACCCCGCAAACGCAATAAACGCAACAGATCATGGGAATTTATCACCATGTAGCCCCTGGACTCCTTGAGTCGTACCAGGAACACGGACATCTTCCAAAGCTCACAGTATCCCACTGAAGTACGATACTCGCACTTTTCTGGTATTATCGTACACGAGTCAGAGGGTATTTTTTATTTTGATCTTCGTACGGGCTGTCTGTGCGGGCTGTACGCGGACGCTGTACGTGCTGGGTGTCTGGGCTCTTTTGCTCCCGAGCTCTAGCTGCCGAAGTCGTCTCCCCGTAGGATCACCGTTACCCGAGCCCCAGCGGGAGTTCCATCATTGCCCGATATGTTGTTCAAGATGAGTGAGCCGTTGTGTTGCTGCGCTAGCGCGTCGATCATAGTGAGTCCAAGGCCACGGTCGCTCCCATCCAAAATCGCGGCAGGCAAACCGGGGCCGTTGTCTGTCACCGTGAGTTGGAGAGCGCCTTTTTCTGGAAACGTGGCCTCAATATTCACCGACGGCGCGTCGTCACCCGGGCGTGCGTACTTGGCGGTGTTGGTGACGATCTCGTTCGCAATAATTCCGAGAGAGACGACGACGCGCTCCGGGAGGGCTCGGTCGTCACACCGTATGGACACCGCATCATCGGAGCCAAATACAGTTTGCCGCCAATGCGCCACCAGTTCGTTCAGCACGCGGGAAGCTGAAATAGGGGCGCCTGCGCCACTTTCGTGAAAGATTCGGTATATCTGTGCCATCACCGTAAGACGTTCCATGGCTGTCTCAAGCGCTGCGACCGCGCTCGCTTCTGTAACGGTTTCAGCTTGAAGAGCCAACATGGAGCGCAACAGTCCCAGATCATTTTTGGTGCGGTGGACAATTTCACGGAGTAAGATTCGCTTCTCTTCCAAGGCATGTTCTACGTCGCTACGAGCTGCTCGCATTTCGTATTGTAGGGTGCCCGGTTCGGTCATATCTCGCTGCACTGCAATAAACGCGATAATTTCATTTTCACTAGTGCGGACCGGAGTGAGAGTTTGGGTGCATTCGTAGAGCGATCCGCCCGCGCGGCGGTTGGTGATTGCCTCGCGCCAGACATCACCTGATAGTAGTGTTTTCCACATGCGGGCGTAGTACTCTTTGGAGGTCAACCCAGAGGCGAAAAGCGTTGGAAGACCACCAACAAGCTGGTCGCAAGAAAAACCAGTAATCCGGCTGGTCGCCTCGTTGGCGTAGAGGATAACTGCCGACGCGTCGGTGATGTAGATCGCATCATCGGCTTGATCAAAAGCAGTTCGCATAAGGGCAAGATCGAGTTCTCCCATTGCAAGACGGTACTACTATTTCCCGACCCGGTAAATGAAAATCTATCAGTATCACGCTTGACACCCCGGTCTAGGTGCAAGACAATCCTCTCAAACGTTTGGGTCTTTTTGGAGTTGTTATGCCCGATCATAAAAACAGACAAATTCTCCTCGTCGAGGATGAGCCCCTCATTGCCATGAGTGAAAAGCTGCAACTGGAGAAGCATGGGTACAGCGTCAGGACTGCCACCTGTGGCCGGAAGGCCATAGAAGTAGTTGAGGAAGCTTCCGACATCGACCTGATTCTCATGGATATTGATCTTGGCGCAGAGATCGACGGCACTCAGGCTGCTGAGGTCATCCTGAGAGACCATGATATTCCTATAGTCTTTCTCTCTTCCCACACCGAACCTGAAATTGTCGAAAAGACCGAGAGGATTACTTCGTATGGGTATGTCGTCAAGAGCTCATCAGTTACCGTTCTTGATGCGTCGATCAAGATGGCTTTCAAGCTTTTTGATGCAAAGCAAGCCCACGGTCGTAAAGAGGACGAACTACGAGCGAGTGAGGAGCGTTTCCGTTTAGCGCAGGAAATGTCGCCGGATGGATTCACAATTCTCCATCCAGTGCATAACGAAGAACAGATTCACCATACCGTAGAAGATAATAACCTGAGGGAGCAACGAGACTTTGCTGAAAGCCTGATAGAGACTGCTCAGACAATCATTCTGGTGCTAGATGCCGAGGGGAATATCGTGCGATTCAATCCATATACCGCTGAGCTGCTTGGCTATAGCTTGGATGCAGTTGCGGGTAAGAATTGGATAGAGTCGTTTGTAAAGCTCGAAGACCGCGAAACCATCAAGATCGTTCTACACAAAACCATAAGCGATGATCAGGCCAATCGACACGTAAACTCAATCCTGACAAAAGACGGCCAGGTGATCCTCGTGGAGTGGTGTAGTAAATCTCTAAGAGATTCAGAGGGACAGGCGGTCGGTATTCTGGCAACTGGCGTTGATATAACTGAAAGAGCACAATTGCAGAGAAGCTTAGAGCTGCGGTCGGAGATATTAGAGCATATCGGGCAAGCGGTCATAGCAACAGATTTGCAAGGTGAGGTATTTTTGTGGAACCGCATGGCTGAGATAATGTATGGGATCTCCTCGGAAGGCGCCATCGGTAAAAGTATTATCGAGTTGACTCCAACTGAGCAAACCAAGGACCAAGCTGTTGAGATCATGGAAGAACTGTCGCAGGGGAGAACTTGGGCTGGCGAGTTCACCGTTCGGGGAAAAGACGGTGGGAGCTTTCCCGCACACGTAACCAACACTCCTCTTTTCGACAACAGTGGTCATTTGTCCGGCATCATTGGAATTTCCACTGATATCACAGAACGTAAACGCGCAGAAGAAACAATCCAGAGACAGCTCGCCGAAAAAGAAATTCTGCTGAGAGAAGTCCATCATCGGGTCAAGAATAATATGGCCACGATTGAGGGCCTCCTGCTCCTGCAAGCGGATTCCACAGCAAGTGCTCACGTGAAAGCCACCTTGCAGGATACCAGCTCCCGCATTCAGAGCATGCGAGTTCTTTACGACAGGCTTTTAATAAGCAAGAGCCTAGAGGAGGTATCGGTCAAGGCTTATGCAGAGGGCCTCATAGATTCTTGTGTCACAGCCTTGTGTTCCGGGACGAAGATAACCGTCGAAAAGTATGTTTCAGATTTCATGATTACTCCTGAGAAGGCGTTCGCGCTCGGTATTGTTATTAATGAGCTTCTCACCAACACGTTCAAATACGCTTTCTGTAACCATGATGGTGGAGTGGTGAAGATATCTATTGATCAGGAAGAAAATGAGGGAGGGCTCATCATCAAAGATGATGGTATGGGGTAT
>PXEI01000423.1 GCA_003564775.1 Spirochaetaceae bacterium | reverse complement strand
GCGTTCAGGCCGTGCTCGACGGTACTGCAGATATTGGGATGGTGTCACGCGCTATCTCGGCCCAGGAGGAGAGCGTGCTTCAGTACAGGTCTATTGCCGCGGATGCATTGGCTGTAATCGTGGACCGAGGTAACCCGCTTGAGAACATGAGCCGGGCTCAACTCATTGAACTGTACCAGGGAATGGATCGCTGGACAGGAGTGGAAAACTATACGCGGCGTGTCACCCTGGTGAACAAAGAAGTAGGCCGCGCAACACTTGACCTCTTTGAGGACTACACCGGCTTGGCACATCACGAGCGTGCCGCGCCCGGGACTGCCGGGAGCATATCGGTTGGTGCGTATGATATCGGCGCGAACTCGGACTCTATCGCGGTTGTTGCAGGCATACCCGGAGCGGTCGCGTACGTCTCGTACGGCAGCGCCCTGATGGGCATGGAGTCGGGAATGCCAATTCGAATTGTGCAACTAGACGGTGTTGCTCCCGCCCCGGAGACAATTGCCGACGGTAGTTATCCGGTACGGCGTGAGTTGAACCTGGTTTATCTCAATGAAACCGCGCCGATAGCCGCCTTTTTGGCATTTCTCGCAGGAGAAACCGGTCGGCAGATTATCGAAGAAACTGGGTTTCTCCCGCTCAACTAAGCCAAAAGGAAGGACAGCATGAAGACAACACTACGAGGCAAGATAGGCTTGAGTTCGCTCCGGGCCCGCATCAGCATCCCCATTCTTGTGATGATCACCTTCTTTTTGGGATCCTACAGCTACGTGCAGCACACTACGAGTGCGGTTTCAGAAGCCGCAGGAGAGGAGACCGCACAGCTCATGGAGCTCGCACGAGAGATCGGGCGGATCAACATCTACGTCCGTAACGCCGTTCTGGCCGAAGACGACACATACATTCGCGAGGCTGCCGAAAGCTCAAGGCGTGTTTTTGGCATTCTTGACTGGCTTGGTGAGCGATATCCCGACGAGACTGTTGGCTTTGAAGAAATGTACCGCCCTTTCTACATCGATCTCATTCTCATGAGCTCACTCTACAACGAGGGTAGAACCGAGGATGCTCACGAGGCTCTCGTTGATGCAAACGCTCAGTTTGAGAACCTGGCGTGGATGGAGGCCGCTTTTGCGTATCAAATAGATGAGGCCCAAGCAATTGCTCGTGAGCGCATTGGGACGGTGATCCTCACTATCTCGGTTATTGGGGTCATATTGGCCGCGTTTCTCTTGTTGTATCTCGTACCCCTGCAGATTGTGAAGCCGGTCAAGCGAGTTGTCTCCGAGCTTTCCCGAATGGCTGAAGGAGATGCCGACCTGACTCAGCAGTTGCCGATTGTGTCGCGCGATGAAATTGGTGTGCTATCTGCCAACTTCAACCGGTTCCTGGCCTCTCTAGAGCGGGTAGTGTCTACCATACGCGGTTCGGTGAACGAACTTGACGGTGTTGGGGCGGATCTCTCTGCAATGATGGAGCAGACGTCAAGTGCTGTCCGCGAGATGAGTGCCTCCATTAAGTCAATAGATGCCCAGATTGCGCGTCAGACCGCGAGCGTCAGTGAGACCTCGGCTACGGTGGAGCAAATTTCCAGTTCAATTCACAGCCTGGATCGCAGTATTGAGGGTCAGGCGGAGGTTGTGGGCGAGTCCTCCGCCTCTATCGAGCAGATGGTAGCCAATATTGGGTCGGTGACACAAAACCTTCAAACAAACTCAGAGAACTTTGCCACGTTGTTGACCGCCACCGATGAGGGCAAGACGAAACTAGCGGGAGCCCTCAGCCTTATACAGGACATTGCTGGACGCTCGGACAGTTTGCTGGCCGCCAACTCCGTAATTCGGAAGGTCTCTACGGAAACGAATCTGCTGGCAATGAATGCCGCAATTGAAGCGGCCCATGCGGGTGAGTTTGGACGTGGATTTGCAGTCGTGGCAGAGGAGATCCGCAGCCTGGCTGAGAACGCGGCCAAGCAGTCGGCTTCTATATCGCGCGAACTCAAAGAGGTCAAACAGGCCATTGACTCGGTTGTGGTGGCCTCAAAAGAGGTTGACCATGCCTTTCAGAACGTCTCGAGCTCGGTGTCGGATGCACATGGGCTGCAGGAGGAAATGCGGGACGCCATGGAGGAACAGCGAACCGGAACAACCCAGGTGCTTCAGGCGCTGAGTGCTATTCGAGACCAGACAACCGAGGTGCGTGGAGGTTCGTCCGAGATCAAGACCGCAAGTTCCGCTGTTCTTGAACAAATCCGGCTGCTCAAGGATACCTCGGAGGCTCTGCGCCAAAGCATGGATGAGATTGCAACCGGTACCGGTCAGATTGACACTGCGGTAAACGAGGTCAACCAGAAGAGTGTGGCGAATCGTGAGAATATAAACCGGGTACTGGAGCAGGTGAACAGATTCAAGATTCACGAACAAACCTGAGCGACAAGGGCTGACAAACGCGGCTCTGACTGCCTTCGCGCTAAAACATGAGAGCCGTGATCTTGGGGCAGAGTGACTCGGGTTCGTCACAGCATGCGTGGTCGACGTCCTCATGCAGAACCACCGCTGGTTCACGGGCAACTAAACGGACACTCTCACCGGGGGCAAAGTAGCGGGTGTACTCGGTATGGGCCAAGTACTCGGTGCCGCCAACCTGCACCTTATAGGTAATGTCGTGTCCCTTGAACTCCCGTGCCGTTACCACGCCGTGGGCATCGCCGTTGTTGGCCGTTGCGGGTTCTACAT
This sequence comes from Spirochaetaceae bacterium, assembly GCA_003564775.1. GTDB lineage: Bacteria > Spirochaetota > Spirochaetia > DSM-27196 > SLAA01 > SLAA01. The sequence goes on along the minus strand of PXEI01000423.1, from coordinate 1,651 downwards.
GCTCGGGGCGGAGCGACAGCAGTACCGGCCCGAAGCGTGACTCGGTAAGCTTCAGCGCACCAAGCGGGGTGTCCGCGTAGCTTCCATGGCCATGCCCAAGCAGAACATTCGTGCGGCCTAAGAACTGCGCCACAAAACAGCTGTGCGGCCGGTGATAGACCTCCTCGGACGGACCAATTTGCTCAATGTGTCCGTCACGCATTACTCCAATTCTGTCCGAGACTGAAAGCGCTTCTTCCTGGTCATGGGTGACCAGAATTGCGCTCATGCCGGTCTTTTTGAGCAGGCTGCGCACCTCACTTCGAGTTTGCTCCCGAAGGGCTGCGTCAAGGTTGGAAAAGGGCTCGTCAAGCAGAATGAGCTCCGGCTCGGCTGCAACCGCACGCGCTAATGCAACCCTTTGTTGTTGTCCCCCGGACAACTCGTCCGGCATGCGGCTCTCGTAGCCTGAGAGGCCTACGAGTGACAGAACCTCTATCGCACGGTCGCGACGCGCGGGGGCTTTCATGCGGTGCAGGCCAAACATCACGTTTTTCAGCACCGAGAGGTGTGGAAAAAGAGCATAGTCCTGAAACACTATTCCTATCCGACGGCGCTCGGTAGGCATTGCCAGAAGGCACTGGCCGCCAAGGTGAATGTCACCTTCGTCTGGCGTCTCAAAACCCGCTATCATCCGCAGGGTTGTGGTTTTGCCACACCCGCTTGGGCCAAGGAGTCCAAATATCTCTCCCGGCTTAACTGCAAACGACACCTTATCTACCACCGGCTCTTGATCAGGTGAAAAGCGTTTGGTGAGTCCGGACACTTCAAGTAAGTTCATGGCCGTATATGCTCCTTGGGCGCTAGTGACGCCCCTCGTATTTCAGCATTAATCCAACAAATAGACTGGAGAACACTACAATCGCGGCGGCGTAGGGGGCCGCCTCTGCCAGCATCGCCTCGGATGTTCTCCCAAAGACCGAGACCGACAGGGTAAGGTAGCCGGTTGGTGCGAGCAGGAAGGTAATGGGCAGTTCTTTCATGGCTATGACAAACACCAGCACCATTCCTGCAAGTATGCCACGTCGCAGCGAGGGAAGCACGGTAAACACAAAGGCCTCAAAGCGGGTGCGTCCTAAGGAGCGTGCCGCCTCTTCAAGCCGTGGCGATGACTGTAACAACGAGCTGCGAATTGGACCGATCGCGAGCGCCAGAAAGTTGAGCGAGTATGCCAGCACCAACAGGGGCAGGGTCTGATACAGCCATGGTGCTGAGCGCAGCGAGAAGAACACCATTGCAAGTGCCAATGCCAACGGCGGAATGGCGTACCCAACGTATGACAGGCGCTCTATAGTGCGCGAAATCCGCGATGGGTAGCGAATGCGAATATACGCTATGGGAAGGGCAAAAAGCCCGGCAACAACCGCCGCCGGGGCCGATGCTGCGGCCGAACGCATGAACACGCCCGCAAAACGCAACGGCTCAATGCTCGGCGGGGAAAGGGTAAGCCAATAGGCAAGGACTACCGCAGGTAGCCCGAGCGAGGCTCCAAACAGCAGCGTCAGGTAGAGATAGGTTAGGGGGCGCCAGATCCCAAGCCGCACGTTCCGACCCTTACGGGCCACCCCGGTTGCTACCCGCGCAAGCTTGGCTCGGCCAAGGAGGCGGCCCT
>PXEI01000451.1 GCA_003564775.1 Spirochaetaceae bacterium | reverse complement strand
AGCTGCAGGCGTAGCCATCGCTCCCCTGTTGCGCACTCAAGAACCAACTCCTCCTGGGCATAACGGTTAGCGCTCACTTGTTCAAGGGCAGCTTCCCACAACTTGGTTTGTGCGGGCGCAAGAATCTCGGAGATCGGTCGATCCTGGAGCTCGCCGCTGTCGAGTAACGCGCGTAACGCCACATTGCAGCGCAGCACTATTCCCTCTGTAGTGAGAATAGCCATGCCCGCAGGTGAGCGCTCAAAAACTAGACGAAAGACGGAATCGGTCTCCATACTGTGCAGCTCCGAAGGCTCAACCACGAATCAAGATCTACACCGCAGACTTGATATTCGTGACCTAGAAGTTCAGGCGAAGTACCTCAGCCGCCTTCTTTTGTATCCAGTCCGGCTTAAGAGGTTTGATCATGTAACTTTTGACCCCGTACTTGAGCGCCTCAACAACCGTTTCCTTCTTCGACAGCGCTGAAAGTATTATGACCGGAGTTTTACATTCTGTCTCATGAAGATGTTTCAGAACCTCAAAGCCATCCATCTCCGGCATCATGAGATCCAGGAAGACCAGGTCAAACCCCTCGGCACCACCGGAGTCCACGAATAACCTGCCGTTTTCAAATTCCATTATCTCAAACTTCGTGTCACTGAAAGCGGCATTTATGAGCTCGCGAATTACAAAGTCGTCATCCACGACCGCGATGCGTACACCCTTCTCCATACTGGAAAGCTCATCGGCCGTGTTGCGCTCACTGTGGAAGCGTAGATCAACCGATTCTCCCGTACTGGCCTTGCGTGGGCCAGCACCACCTTGAAGGAACTCAGTCTGTACGACGCCACCGTCATCACTCATGACCTCGCCAGCTCTTTTACCTAGCAGCCCGTCCATTGCAGTACTCAGATTATTGGTTACCTCAATTTCCGAGTAGTCGGAGCGCTCCGAGACGAACTCGCTCACATATTTTGAGTTGGTCAGCACCTTAATGAACTTGAGTTTTGCCTTGGTTGTTTCAAGAACTGTGTTGAGCAGGACGCCAAACTTAAGTGAATCACCGGCCTTAATATCGATGTTTGACATCAGAATCAATACCCGTGGATATTTCAGTTCGTAAAGATCAATGAGCTCCTGAATTTTGTAGCGCAAGAGCTCAATCTTCTCTTTGTTCAGACCCTGAGACACCTCTATGAACAGAATCTCGTCGTTTACATGAGCCTCAATGATACACGGCGTATTGTCGAGGTCGAGTTTCACCTTCAGCGTCTCGCCTACCGCTTCAAGCAGTGCGTCCACCTTAACCGGTTTGGTAAAGAACTTGCGCACACCGTAACGGGCAACCTGAAGGATCTTGTCCCGGTCAATCTTAGCCGAGACCATTATCACCGGAATATCCTTGGTGTTTGGATCGCCATTTTTCTTTGCTAGCAGCTCCACGGAACTAAATCGTGACAAGTAGTAGTCCATGATGAGGAGATCTGGAACGATCTGCCGTAGCTTCGTCGAAGCGTCGAGACCGTTAACCGCTGCGGTCACATCGAAACCATACTCCTCAAATTTCTTTTTCAGAAAGTCGCGGAATAGGCTGGACTCATCAACAACCAGAATGGTCTTCATAACTTTTTCTCCTGTGCTATTCTTTATAAGGGATATTTATCTGTTAATCAAGTTTTGGCAAGCGTGATAAAGCCCATAGCCTTGGTTGACACACCCCAACGCGAACCGTAGTCTCAAGAACGCACACAAAACAGAACGGTTCTTACCCACGGCCCCTGCATGCAATGTACAGGTGAATCCGTAGTTTTTCCGGAGGCAAACATGTCGATACTCTACGACGACGAAACACACCTGAGCCTGGGCGATCCCGACGTGGTGCCGCATGGGACGCGGGAGAACCCTGACTCGTTCGATCCTGGTTCCAATCCTGCTGCCGATCCTGCTGCCGATCCTGCTGCTAATCCTGCTGCAAACGTCGTTGCAGATACGGTTCGTGAAGCGGCCTCGAGCATGCTGCGAACTGTATCAGGCTGGCGCAAGGTATTTGCGGCCGACATGCATGACCATGGCACCGAGCTCAGCTCCGCGGATATCGACCTGATCTGTTGTGTCGCAGCAGCTTACCATACCTATCTCAGTGAATCTGCACCGGCATCCAGCACGGTAGGAATCGCGGTAGACTCAAGGCCTACCGGAGGAGTCATTGCGGACGTACTGATAAGATGTTTTGTCTCGTTGGGGCTTAGCCCCGAGTACTTTTTTATCTGCCCCACGCCACAGATCATGGCAGCAAGTGCGGCACCCGACTCCAGTTTTTCCGAGTTTATTATGATTACTGCAAGCCATAACCCGGTTGGCTACAACGGGTTCAAGTTTGGTAGAAATGGAACGGTGTTGTCGGCCACGGAGCACTCGCGCTTGCTCCATAGTTTTAATCAGCTCTTGATGGGCAACCTGTCGATCGTGGCTGCGGTGAAGTTACGCCACTCGGCGCCGACCGAAGCTCTGAAGGAAATACTCGGACGGGTCACGTCTCTGCGGCACGGCTCAGCGGAACAGTATGAGGACCTGATAGCTTCCGCTTTGGGGCCCGGAGGCGCAGCTGGCTTTGAAGATCTGCGCAATCTTTACCGTGACGTGTTTGAACAACGCAGATTAGGTGTCGTGATTGACCACAACGGTGGAGCCCGCTGCACCTCTATCGACCAGGAGTTCCTTGAGTCCCTGGGCATACGTGTACAGGGCATGAACACCCAGGCGCGCGATATTCGCCACGAGATACAGCCGGAAGGAGAGGCACTCATTCCCTGCTGTCGAGCCTTGGAGGCAGCCCACAAGACCAATCCAGGATTCCTGCTTGGTTACGTAACCGACAATGACGGCGACCGTGGCACCACGGTCATGATAGAGAACGGAGTCGCCAGACCTATGGAGGCGCAGGAGGTTTTTGCTCTTGCGTGCGTGTCTCGGCTCGCGACGCTGGTGTACCAGGGGGTGATCCGCTACAACGAACATGGCCGCTGTACATCAAAGGTCGCTGTCGTATGCAACGGCCCGACCTCGCTCCGCATAGACCGTATTGCGAAAGCCTTTGATGTAAGCGTGTTTCGGGCCGAGGTTGGAGAAGCGAATGTGGTAGGCCTTGCCGCCAAGCTGCGAGAGCGCGGCTACCTTGTGCCCCTACTCGGTGAGGGTTCAAACGGCGGGTGCATTGTACCTCCCGCACAGGTCCGGGACCCCCTGCTTACGGTGAGCTCCATACTCGCTCTGCTTTTGCCACCCACATCCACACCAACGCCCACACCCACACAAGCGGATACCGGTGCGAGTAGCTTTGCCTCACCTGTAGACGCGTGGTGTAGCCGCATAGGCAGCTCACCGCCCCACGGAGAGATACAACCTGCGGAACTACTAAACCTGCTGCCAGCATGTAGCACCACCGGAGTGGCTGAAAGCCGCGCTGTTGTGGCGCTACGAACCCAGGACTACGGCCCCTTAAAGAATGCATACGAGTTAGCTTTCCACGACGAGTGGCTCAGGGAACAGAGCAAGTTCCGGCTGCGCTACGGTTTCTCAAGCTACGAGGTTGTCAATCACGTTGGCGCTGAGGAGCGTCACGGTGCAGGCCCCTCATTCAGACAGGGAGCTGAACGCGCAGGCATGAAGATTCTCTTCAGAGACGATGCCGGAGAGGCTGTAGGTTTTCTCTGGATGCGCCCGTCGGGCACCGAACCGGTATTCCGCGTCTGTGTCGATATCGTTGGAACACGCCCTCGGGAGGAGGCCGAACTGTTAGAGCTACACACAAGCATTATACATCGCGCTGAAGACTCGATACTCGGTGCTTAGCTCACCCGGTATCGCTCACCTTCCCGCACAAGAAAGCCCTCGGCACAGAGTTGCTCAAGGGCATAGCTCACGCGGCTGTGCCCAAAGCCGGTGCTCTCACATAACATGTTGAAATCTGCGGCCTCTATACCGCTCAGGGCCGCGAGTACACGCCCGCGAACCTGCCGGTTAGAGTCGGCAAAGGCGCTCTGTCGCGTGTAGTGCTGGCTGCGGGTGTTCGCATTGCCGAACTCTCGTTTCAGAAAAACGCCATAATCCATCAGGGCGTTGTACCAGTCCCGCGGTGACTCCCTGTACAGGGTCGCCTCAACCACTGGCAGAATTTGTTTGTCGTTAACCGCATCTTGACCCGGAAAAAAAACCTGAAGAAACACGCGCCGAATATTCGTCTCAACAAACACCACCGGCTTATCAAAAACAAAAGCCTGCAGCGAACCCGCGGTTCCTGGCCCTATACCGGGCAGCGCCCGCAATGCATTCTCATCCGATGGTAACTGGCCCCCAAACCCGGTCACAATACTTTCTGCAGCAAGCTTAAGGTTGCGGGCGCGTCGGT
>PXEI01000076.1 GCA_003564775.1 Spirochaetaceae bacterium | reverse complement strand
TCGCCCGTGTCCATTTTTCCTGATTTAATAGTTCGCTTATGTCGGTGACTGTTTGCTCTGACATCTCGTCGTCGCTCCTCACTTAATTTCGGTATTGCTCATAGATTTTGGGGCAGATACTACGCAATTTCAGCAGCACTTCTTCAATACGACTCCGATCTTCACCGCTGGAAATGTAATGATCGATCAACCAGAAATATCGATTCACCAAACGGGGAACAAGCAGTGCCTCACTGGCCCTTTTGTCGCTATAATCCCGCTCGAGAGCGTAAATCGACTGCTTTAACTTGCCGTATTCAATTGAACGCAACTCTCGTCTAACTGTAAAAACCCCGTACAACCACCCATAGACCGGTATCCATTCAAGCAACTCTTGATCATTATAGCCCATTTCGCGAACCTTTGTAACTAGGCGCCGGATGAGTTCGCTTTCAAGAACCTCTATATCGATACGGCCAGCTCCAATGAAGAAGGCTTCACGAAAGAAGACTTTGGCCTTCTGCACGTCATTGACAAAGGCGTAACAGTCGGCAAGCTCGGCAAGCACTTCGGGGTCATCCTTCTTCTGACCATAGGCCCTGTTCAGATAACTAAGCGCAGTGTCATAGTCTCCCTTACCCTTGTAACACCGTCCAATGCGTAACAAGAGCTCTGGATCACCTGCAGTACCTCCGTCGTTCACCGACTGATAGAACTGCAATGCCCGGTCATACACATGTGTGCGTACGGCATAGAGACATTCTTCACAGCCAGCACCAATTCGCTCGACAAAGCCCTCAAACAAGCGCCACTGCGCAAGGAGATACTCACCCTGCTCGAACCCATTCGCCAGACGGGCAACAGTTCCTGCCCGGTCACGCCAGAAATTGACGTATTTAAGAGAACTCAGCACGTCCGGATGCTCGAAATCCAACTCGAGCGCCCGCTCGAGAGCTGTTGCGGCTTCATCAAGACGGTGTTCACGTATGTGGGAATATGCGTCTCTCAGTAGTCGTGAGAGTTCGTCATCTTTCACGGCGGTATCTTTGCTTACAATAGAATGCATACATTTGCACGTTACTATACCATTCTACGACCCGGTTGTTCAATCGCCCAAGGTCAACCGGTGGCAACAGCCGCGTTGGATCGGTGCTCATGTGAAGAGCTCTATGTTGCTTCACCTTTGCCAACCACCATGCTTATCGTGTATCATGAATCAACGCTTTTTCACCGGAGACTACCATGGGCACTCATTCACGAACGATCATTGCTCCGTCACTGCTTGCTGCTAACTTCTGCCGAGTCGGTGAAGCTGTTAAGACTATTGAAGACTCAGGCGCCGACTGGATCCATCTGGACATTATGGATGGCAGTTTTGTGCCGAACATAACTTTTGGCAAGAAAATGGTTGCCGATGTTTCCTCTATCACCAAGCTTCCGCTGGATGTACATCTTATGATTCGAAATCCCGAACATCATATTCGAGATTTCGTCGACGCTGGGGCCACGTACATCACGCTGCACGTGGAAGCGACTGTGCATGCCCATAGAGCTCTCATGCTCATTCACGATGCTGGTATTGGAGCAGGTTTAGCTATTGTTCCATCAACTCCGGTCTCCGCGTTAGAAGAGATCATGCCGGAACTCGATATGGCGCTGGTCATGACTGTTAACCCCGGTTTTGGTGGCCAGACACTCATTCCATTCTGCCTTGACAAGATACAACGGCTCAAGGATCTCCGCTCACACAAGGGAACATCGACCCTGATCTCGGTCGACGGTGGTATCAATGCTCAGAACGCAGCTGCTGTTCGAGCTTCTGGAGCAGATATACTTGTCTGCGGTTCGGCCTTCTTCAACGCGGAAAACCCGGTCGCTGAACTCAATCTCTTGCGTGGCGACACTCAGAAAACGGTGTAGATTTCCCCTTGGAGGTCGACACTTGAAAAGAGGTAGTATACTGATGCGAACACGGCAATTTCAGGTATTTCGTTTTCTTGTTTCGGTGGCACTCTTGATCGCCAGCATAACGGTACTTCTTTCTGCCACAGACTCAGACCGGGCTGCACTCGATGCAGGTCTCCGAGCCTTCGGGGCGGGTGAAAACGACGAAGCCATTCTACGCCTACGAAGCATCCTCCTTGACCATACAGACTCGGAACTCACCCCGGATGCGCTGTACTGGATTGCACGCGCCGCTATGGGGGCGAGCCGCCTTTCGGAGGCCGAGTCAAACCTTGAGAGCTACCTCAGTGGTTATCCGGAACATGAGTACTATGAAGAGGCGATGTATCAAAAGGGCAGACTGCTCTACCTTCAGGGTGACTACCAAGAAGCCATTCGCCAGTTTCAGCTGTTTAACGAGACATTCCCCCGTTCACAGTACCAAGCTAACGCGTTGTTCTGGACCGGCGAGGCGCTTGTAGAACTTGGACGCCTTGATGAAGCCGAACGGCTCTATCGCGCGGTTATAACCTACTATCCAAGCAGCTTTCGCGCCGAGGCCGCTCGCAATCGGCTGGATGTCACCGCCGCAATGCGTCGCGAACATCGCATGGCCGAACTGTTGCAATGGAGTCACACCGAGCTGCTTCGAGCTCGCAATGAGTTTTCTGCACGTGAACAAGCCTATGAACTTGCCCTGCAAAGATACCGGGCCCTTGACGATGCCGCTGTCGAGGCGGAGCTTCGCCACCAAATTGACGACTTAATGGAAGAAGTCCGTCTCCTTGAGCTGCAGCTTAGGGAGGGGGGGCACCCAAGCGACGTCGAAACGACTCGCCTGCGTGCAATTGAGATCAAGGAACGGGCGCTTGAGATGAAAGAACGATATCTAGAACAACTCATACACGAGCTTGAGGAGGGATAGGGATGGTCTTCATGAACTATCGGCCTTTCCAAACCCTTATGTTCAAGATAGGGATGCTTGCACTCACCGTGCTGCTGCCTTCTACCCTGTCTGCCATGGAACGAACAGCGGGGGCACTACGAGTCGAGCTACTTCCAACCACCAGCTCGTTCCAGATATATCTCCGAACACAAGGCGACTCCTTAGTTCGGACATCTGCGCTGCAATCCTCTGAAAGTGTACGGTCTATCCCATTGCTGTATCCCGATGATCCAACGACCAGTTTCTTCTCTCTGCTTGAAGACGGCCGCGTGTATCAACCTGCACGCGATCGAAGCTTCCGTCGTTCCCTGATTGAGACCGACACCGGATACCCGGCGTTCGTTTTTGCTTCGAGGGATATCGAAGTACGGCAGACATTCGTGCCGCACCCCGGTCGCCGAGTTGCTGCAGATGCAATTGAGATACGATTTGAAATCTTCAACTCATCTACCCGCCCCCGTACCATAGCGCTGCGGTACGTGCTGGACACCTATCTGGGCGAAGCGTCTGGTATCCACGGAGTTTTAGAACTTGGTAACGGAAACCAGCAGATACCGTCCCATGAAATCAGTGTGGATCCCAGTGCTTTTCGTGCCGTGCGCACGACCCGTGATTCGGCTGCACCCAGTTCACTTGGTCTCCGCATTCCATTCACTACAGAGGAGGCCGGGGCTGCAGAAAGCAGTACTCCCGAAAAGGTGCTGATTGCCAACTGGCGTAGAGTTCTCGAGGCCGGTTGGGACTACTCTCCAGTACCGGGCCGAGGGTTTTCGTATCCCCCTTACTCCCGCAACGACTCGGCCCTTGTGCTGTTCTACCCGGAAACAACAATAAATCCTGGTGAGAAACAGCAAATCTCTATAGTGCTCCAGGCGACGCCTGGTGAGTTGACACCGCCACGGACGGCTGCGCAAACTGAAGAGCCAGTCACCGAACTGGCTCGTGCCGAAACGGAAACAATACGAGAACTTGAACGAACTGTAGCCGTGTTCGAACAAGCCGCGCTGAGTGATGCTCAACGTTTTCAGCGTCGCATTGAGCTGGTAGATGCTATTATCTCCGAAATCGACCGGAGTGTACGAGAACCAGGTGAGTTGAATGAGCCCGACCTACTTAAGCTTGAACAGCTTCTTCAGCGTTTGGAACAAAATCCCGGGGACAGGCCCTAGAAAGGAACGGATCTACCAACTCAACACTATGATACATCGCTTATGAAGAAAAAGGGCGGGCTCGAGCGAGCCCGAAAGCTATACAACACACGCAACTACGGTGAAGTCATCCGCTTCTTGGAGCCGCAGGTGTTCCTCTATCGCGAACGCCCAGAGTTCTACCGACTCCTTGGTATGTCATGTCTGTACGACGGTGATTTCTCGGGTGCGTCGTCGTATCTACAACGCTCACTGCAACTTGACGAGGAGGATACCGAGACTCGTCTTGGTCTTGCACTTATTCATGTGCGTCGCCGCGAAACGCAGAAAGCCCTGAATCACTGGCTATACGTACTCGAGCGCGATCCCGCAAACC
>PXEI01000266.1 GCA_003564775.1 Spirochaetaceae bacterium | reverse complement strand
GGTTCAAGCACGTCTGTGCCGTATCGCGGACGTGAATCCCCTCCGGCAATGCTGTATGCAAGGTATGCGTTGGCGTAGCCTATCAGGGTCAGCCCGAGCCTTAGTTCGGCGGAAGCCGCTCGGGTACGGTACTGCTCGTTGGGGTCACCAGTTTCATGCTGAGTCGTAAGGAGGTTGTCAAAACGCGTCAGTGCGTGCAGGTAATAGGGGTCAACAATCGGCTGTTGGTACTCAAGCAGGGTGCGTTGGCTCCGGCCGAGCTCCTGGGTAAGCGAGAGTTGTGAGCCGGGAGTGGTAAGCCCTGTCGCGGCCGTGTTCATTGCGACGACAAACTGTTCTTCATCGATATCGGTGAAATGCGACTCGTACGCAAAGCCGAGTCGGACCAGGTAGTCTGATTCGCGTTCTGGTTCAAGCATAATGACAAGTTCGGCCTCTGAATCACTCTGACGTCGCAGCTCGTAGCGAACCGAGCGGTAAGCCGCATCGTCGGTGAGTTCCGTCACCTGCGCATGGAGCGCCTCAAGTTGAATAGGCCTTCCTACCTGAAGATCCAGGGATGCCCGAATGCGCTGAGCATCCTGGGGCACCGCGCCGATAATCCGAACATCGCTGAGGACAACCTCCCGCAGCCGCTTACGTTCTACAGGCGGTTGCGGCTCTCGAAGCGCCATGATCTGCGTTCTGAGCTCGTCAAGTTCCTCACGATGAAGCTCGGCAGCCGCGCGTCCGCGTTCAATCAGCTGGGGGGAGCTCCCAAAACTCGCAGCTGTAAAGCCTTCGAGGTCGGGAGTAATGATGATATCGGCCAGTTCATATTTGCCTTCCTTGTTGCGATCAATGAGGAGAGACAGTGTCTGGGACATGACGTCAGAGACGCCACGCAGCTCATTTCCGGGCCGTAGATCGGGTTCAATATCAACCGCAATAATGATGTCGGCGCCCAGGGCTCGTGCGATATCGGTCGGTAGGTTGTTAACAATTCCTCCGTCGACCAGCATCCTGTCATCTATTTCTATAGGCTCAAACACCCCCGGCACCGCCATTGAAGCGCGCATGGCTGCCGCAAGCGAACCTGAACCCAGTACCACTTCCTCACCGGTGCCGATGTCCGCCGAAACCGCCCGGAAGCGACGGGGCAAGGCGTCGAAGTCGTCCTCGTCGGCATACTCGACGGTTAACAGTGCCAGAAGATTGAGAATTCGTTGGCCACCAACTATTCCGGGGGAAAGCACCAGACCACCTTCGCGCTGAAACTCAATGCGTGCGATGTACGTACGGGAGTCGGACTTTTCCTGAAAACTGAGGCGGCTGCGAGGCGGCGTGTCGACGAAGATTCCAACCCAGTCGATCCCGCCAACAACCTCGGCCATGTCTTGCGCACTGTACCCGGTAGCGTACAACCCACCGGCAATTGCTCCCATGCTAGTACCTACCACAATATCAATTGGGAGGTCCAGCTCTTCAATGAGTTCAATCACCCCAATGTGGGTGAATCCAAGGGCTCCACCGCCCGATAGCACAAGAGCAACCTGAGGTTCGGATCCGCTGAACTCCAGGCGAGTATCGTCTGGGTCTGAAGGTTCCTCGGCCAAGATGCGGGCTGGAGTCATGAAGAGGATCAGCCCTACAAGGAGGATAGCCGCACCTAACGAGACACCTCGTTGCGCGTGGCCTTTACGTGTGCGCCTTTGGAGTTGTACTGTTGGCATAACTCTCTTGAGTATATCGTATGACTGTCTGTGCGTCATTGCTCAAGAGCACGAGGTTTTCGGCATGAGAGTAGGACTGTGTCCACCCGCTTCATTTGTCAGCAGGAAGAGTTCGGTACCGGGACTGATACTGGTCATGACTGCGCTCGTTTTTCTCTGGCCAGCGCCCATGTCTGCCGAGACTCGGAACGAGAACCTGCTGAACGCACTGCGAGAGTCCGGGCCGGACGGTGCAATTGAGCTCCTGAGTCGAGAAACAGATGAGGCTGCGTTCGTTCATGGTGCTGCCTATCTGGAGGAGTTGCTCCAGACTCAGGAGGTGACACAAGCTTTTCCACTGCTAGAGTATCTTGGAGATCGGGCTGAAACTGCAGCACCACAGGTCGACGGAGCCACCTTGATTCAGTTGTTGGCGCTGGCGCGTTACCAACAGGGACGCTCTCGTGAAACAATACGTCTCCTCGGCACGGCAGGCGACGCCTACCGTGCCTTGGACCTTGCGGTGGAGGAGTTGAATGCACGCCGACTACTGGCGTCTGTACAGCATGGATACGGTATGTTGGAGGCCGGGCGTCGAAGTATCGACCGTGCGCTGGAGCTGGAAGAGTATTTCGACGACGATATACATCTGGCTTCTACCTTGGCCGAGGCAGCCATGATTAACTATAAGCTTGGTCGACTTGAGCCTGTGCCGGGTCTCCTTGACCGAGCGCGCACCATCTACGAGTCCGAAGGGCATGAAGACGGCATGGGTACTGTCCTCCGGACGTACGGCAACTACTATATCGGCCTGGGCGAACTTGAACGGGCACTTGAGAAGTATGAGGCTGCGTCCGAGTATTATGAACGAACCAACAATCTTCATGACTACGCTAACACCGCGTTCAATATCGGGTTGACCTACATGAATCTCGGCCAGCCGGTGGCCGCGGTGGGATACCTGGAAAACGCTATCACCAACTTTCTTGGTGCCGGGTCACGCAGCGGAGCCGGAATGGCTGGCACCGAGCTTGCGCGAGTGCTGTTTCTGCTTGGGCGTTCGGCCGAGGCCACGCGCATTATCGAGGTTTCAATAGACAATCTGCGTGAGACACAGTCCTTTCGTCGTTTGGCTGGAGCCTACTATGTGCACGGGGGGATTCTTGGTTCGCGCGCGCGCCGCGAGGAGGCCTTGGATGCATACCGAAACGCGTTGCGGCTCTACAGAGATCTGGGCCTGCAACGAGAACAGGCGCATCTTCAGGAACTCATTCAGCAGTTGGAGGAGGAGCTGGCTGAGGATCTGAATCTCTAGTCTGGGGGCATAGGGGATAGGGGAAACAGAACCGGGAATGGTGTGGCCCTTGCGCTCATGGCGCGTGGGTAGTATCGTGAAATATAATCCAACTCCAGAGAGGTCCGTATGAGAACCAGCGAGGTTGTGCCCGGCGTGTATCGGCTGTCGGCAAATATTGAAGACATCCTTTTTGAGGGGTTCTGGCCTATCCCGAACGGCGTTTCGCTGAACTCTTACATTGTGAAAGGTGAGAAATGCGCCATTATCGATGGCGTCTGCAACTGGGACGGCATACCCGAGACCTTGTTTGCAAAGCTCGATGAGATCAACGTGAAACTTGAAGACATCGACTACGTCATTATCAACCATATGGAGCCGGATCATTCCGGGTGGCTTGATGCCTTTAGAGCAATTAAGGGTGAGTTCACCATCTACTGTAGCGTTAAGGCAAAAAAGCTTCTCGATGCCTTTTACGGCATTGTAGACAACGTGGTCACGGTGGGTAGTGGAGATACTCTTGATCTCGGCGCGGGTAGGGTGTTGGCGTTTGAAGATATTCCGAACGTTCATTGGCCTGAGACCATGGCAACCTATGACACGCTCTCTCATACACTTTTCCCCTGTGACGCGTTTGGGAGTTTTGGGAGCGTGTCGGACGATGCCCCCTACGACGACACTCTGGGTGAGGAGTTTATTGAGTTCTTTCAGCGCGAGACCGAGCGTTACTACTCAAACATTGTTGCTGCCTTTTCACACCCTACACTCAAAGCAATAGAGAAGGTCGAGGCACTGGATGTGAAGATTATTGCACCTGGTCATGGAATTGTCTGGCGCCGCGACCCGTACCGAATTATCCGTGACTATAAGCGCCTGGCGGCTTACTCCAAAGGGCCTGCCAAGCCTGAGGTAGCCGTGATCTGGGGCAGCATGTACGGCATGACCGAGATGGCGGTGCGGCCTTTGGTCAACGCAATAGAGGCAGAGGGTGTGCCGGTCCGGGTTCACAGGGTTCCGGAGTCGAATCTCAGTCACGTGCTTGACTCAGTCTGGCAGTGCTCCGGTGTGGCCTTAGGGATGCCGACCTATGAGTACAAGATGTTCCCACCCATGCACTCGGTTATTGACGAGATTGGCAAGAAGAAGGCCTACAACCGAAAGGCGTTTCGCTTTGGCAGCTACGGCTGGTCCGGAGGTGCGCAGCGCGAGCTGGACAAGATCCTTACCGAGAACAAAATGAACTGGGACTTCGTCGAGCCTGTGGAGTTTAATGGACGCCCTACCGAGGAAGACCTGGAACTCATTCGTAAGCGGGGTCGCGAACTTGCGCGGAAGGTGAAGCAGTGGGCATTGGAGTCTTCCAGTACCGAAGACTAGCGGCACAGAAATCTAAACGGTTTTACCGTTGT
>PXEI01000280.1 GCA_003564775.1 Spirochaetaceae bacterium | reverse complement strand
GGCCGGAACCGCCGTATCAGCCTGAACCTGAGTCGGACTCCGAACTCGAGTCTGAGCCACAGGCCCAGGATTCCGGTCATGGGACCCCACCGTACGGGGGGATGCCTCCGTATTACGGCGACTCTACACCCCCCGCAGGCGACTGGGCGCCGGAGGCTGAACCGACTGACTCTGAACTTGAGCCCGAACTCGAGCCCGAACCACTGGACGAGTTGGAGGACTTGGCGGATCTACCGGAGGAGGAAGAAGCCGAGTCCGAAACCGAAACCGAAACCGAGGAGCCGGATGTAAGCGGACCTTTTCTCGATCTTGACGAGGACGAGCTAGAGGCCGCGACCGAGCCCGAGACGGCGGGCCAGCCGGAGATGGAGGGAGAACCGGACGACTTGGGCGACGAAGCGGAAGAAGCGGAAGCCGAGGAAGTAGAGGACATCAACGAAGCTGAGGAAGCTGAGGAAGCCGAAGAAGCTGAGGAAGCTGAGGAAGAGCCCGATGTCGTTGGCCCTTTCATGGAGGTCGATGACGACGAGGCAGAAAGCGAGGCTGAGGACCAGGCGCCTGAAGAAGACACAGATGAGTCCAGCTCAGAACTAGATGAGCCGGGCGAGCTTGACGAGGACCTGGACGAACTCGACGATGAAGACGACCTCAAGCTTGAGGACAGCGTTGCTGAGAACGGCGTTGCTGAGAACGGCGCTGGATACGGCCCGCCGGGTTATGCTCCCCGACGTCGACCTGCCGAACGAGCTCCCAGGAAGAAGAACGGAGAGTCCAAGGTCAGGCTGCTTGAGTACTTGATAGATCTTGCGCGTACCTTGCCTGCAGATAAATATCGTGAGTTTCACCTGGGCGAAGCGCGGGCACGCACCGAGGCTGTCATGCGTCGCCTTAAAGGACGTCCCGGCCTGCTGAAGCGTGTCGGCAAAGACAGGAGCGATAGCGACCAGGCTGCCAAAGGGCCAAGTCCTCGTTTGACCCGGGAGTCCGTAGGTAATACCTTTGCGTATCTGCGCGAAATGACAGGTTCACACCCTGATCGCGAGCTGGCCGCCGGAATGGCCACCGGTGTGAATCGTGTCCTTGAGAAACTGCGTGCGCGTCGGGAGAATGGGAATGGATAATACGGGCACCGGGTTTGAGCGTCGAATACAGGAAAGCATTACCAAGATGCCAGCCTTGCCGGTCACCGTAGGAAAAGTCGTAGAGATTGCTAACAAGCAGGGAACCTCGCCGGTGGATCTTAACAAGGTAGTGAGCATGGATCCGGTGCTGACGGCCCGAGTTCTGCGGCTGGTTAACTCAGCGTATTATGGGCTCTCCACAAAGGTTACCACGCTTGTTCGCGCCATCATCATGCTTGGGGTGAACACCGTCAAAAACCTGGCGCTGAGTGCAGCTGTACTGGACAACCTTGGAAAGGCCGAGCATTTTGATGCGCTGGAGATGCAGGGCTTCTGGCGCCACTGTTTAGGCGTTGGTGCGGCGGGCAAACTCATTGCACAAAAAATCGGAGTGCCTCCCGAGGCTGTTGAGGAGTATTTCATTGCCGGGCTCCTGCACGATATCGGCAAAATTCCCCTGAACAGCGTCGCTGCCGAGGCGTATATCGAGTCAATGATGCTTGCCGACCGCGGCCGCATGCCGCTCTACCAGGCCGAAAGGAACGGGCTTGGCATGGACCACCTTCAGGTGGGAGAGCTGATCGCGCGCAACTGGAGCATAACCGAGAACCTCATAGACGCCATTGTTTGGCATCATGACCCACTCCAGTATACAGGTGTACACTCGCGACTCGTCTATGTTGTGGCTACCGCAAACTACTTCGTCAACATAGCGGGGCTCGGATACGCTGGTGACCGGTACCCTGAGAAGCTACCCGATGAGGTATACCAAAAACTGGGAATAACGGCCGACTACCTGGATGATATTGAGGATGCCATTGCAGAACAGATCACCAAGGCCGAGGTGTTTCTGCGAGTAACCAAGGACGCTTTATGAAGCATGGACTACGCCGATGACAGTTCGTTTTTGGGGTGTCCGTGGATCCATTCCAAGTCCCGGGCCTGAGACGGTAGAGGTAGGTGGCAACACCTCCTGTATTGCTATTCGCTTTCGTGAAGACCAACCGCTTATCATTATTGACGCCGGTACCGGCATAAAAAAACTTGGTGACCACCTGGTTTCAAACGAACTCAAACATGGCCCTATTTCGGCTCGGATCTTTCTCACCCATACGCACTGGGATCACATTATGGGGTTCCCCTTCTTTACTCCAATTTTTATTCCAGGGAGTAAGCTCGAGGTGTACGGCCCCATTACCTATGAGGACGACAGCATTGAGCAAATCATTGGCAATCAGCTGAGTTATCGTCACTTTCCGGTGCGCCAAAGCGAGCTTGCGGCCCAAATTTCGTACCACGAACTGCGGGAGGAAACACTTGAGTTTGATGGTGGACTCCGGGTTACGACAAAGTTTCTTAACCACCCGGTTTTGTGCCTTGGGTTTCGTTTCGAGTTTGAGGATAAAGTCGTTTGTACCGTGTACGACAACGAGCCATTCCGGAATGTGTTTCCCACCGATCCAGAACACCCCGACTATGACGCCGCGGCCGCAGCCGAGGGGCAATCTGCGGCAGATGAAGAAAACCAGAAGCTGATACAGTTCTATCGCGACGCGGATCTACTCATTCACGACACTCAGTACACCTTGAAGGAGTATCTGGAAGGGAAGATAGGTTGGGGGCATACGCCTTTTGAGGTTGCGGTCAACTCGGCTCACAAGGGGCGGGTGAAGAAGCTTGTGTTCTTTCATCATGACCCGCTGCGTAGCGACCAGGAGCTGGATGCGTTACTTTCAAAGTATCGAAACATGATCAAGAACAAGTCCGATCTTCAGCTGGAGGTTGCTCGTGAGAAAATGGAGATCAATCTCTAGACCAGCACATCACCGAATATTGAACCAGTTCTCAAGCCTACCGTTGCGGAACTGGAGTTCGGCGAAGGCATAGGCCCAAAACTCGGTGTCAGCACGTGTTGTTCGCACCTGTTGGGGGTCGGGAAACAGTTCCAGAACCTCGGCTCGTGTCATGCCAACTCGTAGCCGAGCCAAGTCCACTACACGAATAAACGGCTCAGGGAGTTCCGGGGTTATGTACGCTGCTGGCTCCCGGCGTTCAAGGCTCATTTCCGGCCCCTCTTGCGGTTGTGGAGGAGCTTCCTCCGGCGTGGAACTGCAGCTGGCGATGCTCAGCAGAAAGATCAGGCCAAACACTGCCCACATACCGGGCGATCGAGCCTCAATCGCACATTGTGCGGGTTTACGTGCTGCGAGGAGTAGGGATTTCAAAAGGGAACGAATGGGATTCTTCACTGCTCACAGTGTACTACATCCGCACGACTCTTTTCAAACATTAACCAAAGGTGTACACTCGCACTCGAAAAGTCGGTACCGGCTTATCTCGGGGGATTAGCTCAGGTGGTAGAGCGATTGGTTCGCAATCAATAGGTCGTGGGTTCGACTCCCATATCCTCCAGTTCGTTCCACACACAACATCCGGGAGCCAGCTAATCATGCGAACAGATGAAGATATCAAAAGTCTCCACCCACTTGAGGTGACGGTACTCCGTCGCTATGACGCCGCCGATGTGCTGAGCGCGTCGGCACTCCAAAGGGATTTAGGCCTGAACGTAGGTCAGAGTAATCAGGCCCTCAGCTGGCTTGCCGCTCGTGACTCCCTGCAGGAACACAACCGGAGCATACTTACTCGGTACGAGATCACCGATCTTGGCCGCGACTACGCCGAGCACGGGACTCCTGAAGAACGTGTACAGGCTGCCGCGCGCGAACATGGCCCTCTTCCGCTCCCACGAATTGCTGAGCTCACCGAGCTTCCGAACAAGGATGTCGGATCGGCCTTTGGTAAGCTTTCCAAACTGGGTATCCTGGGGATGGACGGTGAGAAGCAGGTGAGTTATGCCGCCGGACCCGAGCCTTCAGCTGCTCAAGCCGACATCGATCTGGTCCGTGCCTTACTCCGTCGAGCTGCTGCCGCGCCTCAAGGTTTGCTTGAGGAGAACGAGTTATCAGACGACGAACGCCGACTGATTGGTGAGATCAGCAAAAAACGAGGTGCCTCGGGCGCTGCTTTTCGAGTGGTTGAAAGCGAAATTGTTGAGTACACACTGACCGAGAGTGGCATGGCGCTACGCGCCGCGGTTGAGGCCGCAGGACTCAGTGGCGAGGAAGTCGGTGCGCTCACCCCTGCCATGTTACGTGACGGGAGCTGGAAAGGGAAAAGCTTTCGCTCATACAGTATACACGTTCCACCGAGCCGACTGCTGATTGGACGGCGGAATCCCTACTGCTCTTATCTCGATCAGGTTAAAGACAAACTTGTTTCGCTGGGGTTTGAGGAGTTTGACGGGCCGCTTGTGGAGACCGAGTTCTGGAACTCCGATGCCTTGTTTATGCCGCAGTTTCATTCCGCTCGTGATATTCATGACGTATACTACGTTGCCGATCCGACCCACGCACAAGAGATTCAGGAACCTTTCCTGAGCCGAGTCGCCGCCACGCACGAAGACGGCTGGGAAACCGGCAGTAGCGGTTGGGACTATGGGTTTGATCGTGACTTTACGCGCAGGCTTATTCTGCGGAGCCAGGGCACGGTGATGTCGGCCAAGACATTGCATCAGGCAAAGGTACCGGGTAAGTATTTTGGGATTCTGCGGTGTTTCCGCTATGATCAGGTTGATGCGACCCATCTTTCGGACTTCTACCAGACAGAGGGTATCGTTCTCGGCGAGGACGTGAATCTTAGAACTCTGATGGGAATGCTTGAGATGTTCGCCGTCGAGCTGGCCGGGGCCACTGACGTGAAGTGCGTTCCGGGATACTTTCCCTTCACCGAACCATCGGTAGAAATTCACATTAAACATCCGGAGCTCGGGTGGTTTGAGCTTGGCGGAGCCGGGATATTCCGCCCTGAAGTGACCGAACCAATGGGGGTTTCGGTGCCGGTTTTGGCGTGGGGGCTCGGAATAGACAGGATGGCACTTATGCATCTTGGGCTTAACGACCTGCGCGAGCTTTTCTCACCAAACATTGAGAACGTTCGCTTGCGCACCGGCAAGCAGGCAGGCTGAGTTTATCTCTCAAGGATTAATGGCTCCCGGGAATACCCTAAGGAATAACAGAAAGGCGAGGACAGTGTCATGCCCAAGATAGAACTGCAGCAGGATGAGCTCTTTAGATACAGTGGACGAAAGTTCAGTGCGGACGAGCTTGAAGAAGCACTCACAATAGCAAAGGCCGAGATTGACGACCCGGTTGACGAGGACGGGTTGATCAAGATCGAACTCAACGACACGAATCGGCCCGATCTTTGGAGCACAGCGGGTCTAGGGCGCGCTCTTCGCCTCTATCATGGATCTGGCTCCGCAGGGCGCTATGGGTTTTTCTCCCGCCCCGACTCACCGGTGGCGGCTGGTGACCGGCGCATTGTGGTGGATCCCGAGTTGTCCGAGAGAAGACCATACATTACGGCTTTTGCCATTTCCGGACCTCCAATTGCCGATGTGCTGCTGGACGACCTCATTCAGACGCAGGAGAAACTGTGCTGGAACTACGGTCGTAAGCGAAAGGCTATTGCTATGGGCGTCTACAGGGAAGACAAGATTCAGTACCCCATACGTTACAAGGCGGTCGATCCGGACAGCACTACCTTTGTTCCACTTGGTCTGGATTCTGAACTCTCACTGCGACAGATCATTGAGCAGCATCCCAAAGGGCGTGAGTTCGGCGGAATTGTTGCTGCCCTCGATAAGTTCCCGTTTCTGACCGACAACAGTGGTGCGGTGCTCAGCTTTCCGCCGGTCATTAATAGTGCCGATGTTGGTGCGGTGCAGGCAGGAGATACAAGCCTCTTCATAGAGATGACCGGAACCGATCTGAAGCCACTTTTGCTGGCCTGCTCAATTGTAGCCTGCGACCTGGCAGATGCTGGATACACGGTGCATCCGGTTCAGGTTGAGTACCCTTACGACACACCGTTCGGACGCACGGTGGTAAGCCCACTGTATTTTCAGCAGCCTGTGAGTGTCGAGCTCGCCTACGCTGAACGTCTCCTGGGGGCAGAGCTCAACGCAGATGAAGCGGTGCAGCGCCTTGGTAAGATGGGTGTTCGGGCTGAAGCGGCCTCCGGCGTTATCACAGCCTATCCGCCGGAGTATCGCAACGATTTTCTACATCCTGTCGATGTAGTTGAAGATCTCATGATTGGATACGGGATGAACGCCTTCCCGTCGGAAGCACCGCGAGACTTCACAGTTGGCCGACTCACCGAGGCCGAGATTTTTTCACGCGAGGTGAAAACGCTTCTGGTGGGAATGGGCTATCAGGAAATGATCTTTAACTACCTCGGAAGTCGGCGAGACTTCATTGATAACATGTATCCTGAGGAGCAGCGTGCCACTGCCGCCGCTGACTGTGTTCGTATCGCCAACCCCATGAGCGAGAACTTTGAGTTTGTACGGCCTTCCATTGTTCCGCAACTGCTTGGCGCCGAAAGTGTATCTGCCCACGCTGTCTACCCCCACTACATATTTGAGGTTGGCAAGGTGGCGGTTCGAGACGCCGACGACAACTACGGGTCACGAACTGTGACCACACTCGGAGCGGTTGTTGCTGACGCCGATGCAGGCTTTAACCTGGTGAGCTCACAGGCCGCCGCGTTGTTCTTCTACCTCGGGCTCACGTACGAACCGAGCGTGGTGGACGATCCCCGTTTTTTGGCGGGCCGGGTTGCGGCATTGCTGGTAAAGGGAGAACGCGTCGGAATACTGGGAGAACTTCACCCGCAGGTGCTTGAGAACTGGGGTGTGACGGTGCCATGTGCCGTCATCGAACTGGATCTGGACCTACTACGAAGGGTTGGTGGCTCAGACTAGTCTATCGTAATCCGGCAAAAAGGCGTATAATCGGACACAGGTGATGAAAACTACCTCGGCCGATCGTCCTCAGGTTCTCATTCCTTATCCCGGGCCCAGTGATGATGCACATGAGCAGGATGTCTTTGTGTATCTGCGGCCGGAGTCCAATGGGGTTCTGGTTGAAAGCACTATGCTCAAGGTTGTGGAGCACCACCCGGACTACAAGCAGAACCTGAAGCTTGTGTATCTGGCCAACATGCCCGGGAAGTACATTCTTGACCATCACATCATAGAGTACCATTATCAGCTCAAGTTGTATTTTGCCGTTCACGGATCCATTGCATTCACCCCGGCAATGGCTGAACGCTTCACCGCGTATTTTGGCACGCCGTTTGAAGAAGCCGATGTAGTCGGTGCTTTTGAGGCTCTCAAGCGGCTGAACATGAGTCCCAATGAGTTGTTCCAGGTGTGGGTACCAGCCGACCGCATGCTGGCCATGAACGGCCAGTCGGTAAAGCTCGTGAATGATATTTTCGTAGTGAACTACGACATGCCCGCAATACTCCACAAGAACAATCGCAATACCGATATCGCCGTCATGATGTTCCGTACCTCGCTGGGCTTTGCCCATTTTAAGGAACTGGCTGGCGAGATGGCAACCGCCCTCGCCGAGGCAGGGCTCGTTGATGAGCGCACTCCGCCAAGCAGACTCTTCCATTACAGCAAGGGGCCGTTCGAACACATTCTAGACGGCCTTGGATACCTATGTTTTCCGGACGGCCGGCGGGCGGGGATGGATGAGCTTAGCTATGCGCGGTATTTGAGTGCGAATGGGCTCGGTTATGATGATATATACGCCCTTTTGCGCAATCCAATTGCATGCTTCGAGCGGGCGGATGGGGTGACCGTGGAGGAAGACCTGCTTGCCTATACCATGTTTGACAGCTATCGCGAGGCGCTATCGAAGGTGCAGCGAATGCGATCACAGTATCATAGGCTATTTGGCTGAGTTTCCTGGTGGCGTAGTTTCTCTATGCCATGTTTACACAGCGGTGCTTTTCGGGTAGCTTTTCCGGCAGGAGCGTGCACGGTGAGTATTTTTGAGATTATCATGTTGGTTTGTTTTGGAATGGCGTGGCCGTTTTCCATACATAAATCCTACACATCCAGGCAGGTTGGTTCCAAGAGCTTAGTGTTCCTGGTCGCACTGCTGATAGGCTACATCTCCGGGGTACTTCACAAGGTATTCTTTCTGTATGATGCAGTCATTTTTCTTTATATACTGAACGGAACCATGGTTTCTATCGACATTGCTCTCTATATTCGAAACCGCTGGTATCACGTTAAAAAGAGCGTAGAGGAAGGGACATGAACGCAGTCATTGTATACGCAAGCAAGTATGGGACGGTCGAGCGCTTTGCAGGTGAGCTCAAGGAAGCAATCGGACAGGGCTGCGAAACTCACAATCTGCGTGAGGCCAAGAACGTAGATATCTCTTCATACGATGTTGTATTTGTCGGTGGTTCAATTTACGCAGGTCGGATCCAGAGCGAGGTACAACAGTTCTGCACACGACATCAGAATGAACTCCTGGAGAAACATGTAGGGTTGTTTATCTCCTGCCTTTACGAGGGGGAAGACGCCGATCGCCAACTGGTGGCATCCTTTCCTGACTGGTTGTATGCGCATGCCTTTGGAACCTATATCATTGGCGGTGAGGTACGACCCGCCCAGCTTCGGCTCCTTGACAGCATTCTTATGAAGACCTTCCTTCATGTCCGTGAAGACATTGTGAAGCGGCGGCCGGAGGTGCTGAAAGCAATGGTTGAGGACGCAAGACAGCTGGTGTGACCGTTTCTCGGGCGCGCCACGCGGCCGCGGCCGCAGATGAACCAAATCTCTTAAGAGGTCAATAGCATATGATTTACTGGCTTGGCGGCCAACTAACCGAGTATTTCGGACCCTTTCGTCTGCTACGCTCACACGCAATTCTCATTATTCTGGGACTGTACATCGGATTTATTGCCACGTTTGTGTTGTTGCCGCGTCTCATGCATCTCTTGCCTCAGGACCGAGGTCGGGATTTCGCCGTTGATTCGGGTAAGGCGGTTGGCAAACCTACCGGCGCCGGTCTCATTTTCATAACAATCTTCGTGCTTGTCTCCCTCCTCATGGTACCTTTTGGTACAGCTCAACTTGCGGTGTTGGCCTTGGTACTGCTGGTCATGATCTCCGGGTATCTGGATGATCGCAGCACTCGAGCCTGGAGTGAGTACCTCAAGGGAGCGCTCGACCTCGTTATGGCGCTTGCGGCGGCGGTGGTTCTGGTTCTCAGTAATGACCGGAGCATCTGGTTGCCCTTTACCAACACCATTTTGCAGTTGCCAGTTCCGGTTTACATGGCGGTTGCTACCGTGCTCATTTGGGCGTCTATCAATATCACTAACTGTTCAGATGGGGTTGACGGCCTCTCGGCAAGTCTGGTCATGCTCGGACTCGTGAGTTTGGGTGTGATTATGTACTTTGTGGTAGGCCATTCAGATGTTGCTCGCTACCTGCTTCTGCCGCACTATGCTTATGGCGCGCGCTGGGCGGTTATGGTCTTTACCTTGGCCGGGTGTTTGGCCGCCTACCTTTGGTACAACGCGTATCCAAGCCGGGTCATGATGGGCGATGCAGGCTCGCGCGCGCTTGGGTTCTTTATCGGCATCTCGATAATGATCACCGGGAACCCGCTCCTCATTTTCATTGTCTCCTCGGTACTGTTGGTAAACGGCGGGACCGGACTGTTGAAGGTGGCTCTGTTACGGTTTCTCAATATTCGAATTCTGCACAATACTCGTTTTCCACTGCATGATCACATGCGGGAGTACCGGCAGTGGTCCAACGCACAGGTTCTGGTGAAGTTTGCCATTATCCAGCTCCTCATCACCTTCGGTCTCTTCGGAGCTTTCCTAAAGATCCGGTGATCTCGGAAACCATTGCAGCAATCAGCCATCCGGCGTTACAATGGGTCACAGTGGACACCGATACTAAGGAGCACAACGTGGAGAAGAAGCAACCGGAGCTACGAGTACGTCGCACTCGCAAGTTGCTCTGGAAGGCACTCATTGAGCTGACTACCGAAAAGGGCTATGACTCGGTGACGGTGAAAGACATCACCGAGCGGGCAATGATCAACCGCGTTACCTTTTATCGCCATTACGAGGACAAGAACGACCTGCTCATGCGCGGCATGGACGAGATAATGGACGATCTGAACGAACGCTCCGAACCACCGCTCACACACTGGCGCGTCTCGCTGGATGAGCCGCCTAGCAACGCTCTGGTCTTCTTCCAACATGTCCAAGAATATGCACAGTTTTATCGAGTAATGCTTGGGAAGCGCGGTGTGCCGGAGCTTGGTGAGCGCATGCAGCGTCATATCGACACGCTGTTTCAAGAGCGCATTGAGCTGGTGCGGCACACCGAGAGTTCGCGTCTCGGCAAGACCTTAGTCCCAACCGACCTTGCCGTGTACTCCATCTCGACTACCGTAATGGCAATTGCCAAGTGGTGGGTAGACAACGAGTTGCCGTGCACCGCGCATGAAATTGCGCTCTACACCACGCGCCTGATTGTGTTGGGAGCTTATCGGTCTATTGGGGTGGAGTTTGAACTGCCAGCGGAGATGCGAGTTTAAACCGCGGGACGCACGAGGCGCCCTGTTAGGAAGCCGGGCGCTGCAGCCCGGACAGGCTCTTGAGAGCCTCGCTGGCGTAGTTTCTGTAGCGTTCGGCCGAGGCGCTCAGGTTCTCCAACTCATCGCCACGAAGGTCTCGTAACACGCGAGCAGGTATTCCGCCGACAAGGGTTCCTGAAGGAACTCTTGTGCCGGGTGTCACCACCGCTCCAGCTGCAACCATTGAGTTGGTCTCGATGAGGGCGCCGTCAAGAACAATAGCTCCGATACCAATGAGGCACAACTCTTCAACTGTGCAGCCGTGGAGTACAGCGCGGTGCCCAACGGTTACCCGGTCCCCAAGTATCAATGGGTGGGTCTCGTTGGTTACATGACAGATGCAGCCATCCTGAATGTTGGTCATCTTTCCCACTCGTATGAAGTGGACATCACCACGCAAGACCGAATGGTACCAGATACTGGAACTCGCACCTATCGTTACATCGCCAATAATGAAGCTGCCTGGCGCGCAAAAAACTGACTGATCAAGGTTTGGAGTCAGGTGCAGGTGGGGCAGAGTTGTTCCAAACTGTAGTGTATCTTGCGGCGGCATCTGGCAGTCTTCCCTAGTCTTCCCCGACGGTCGTCGCGGGCTCTTTAGCTGCGTTGTTTGCCGTGGCGAATCGGGAAAAAAACTCTCTTGATGGAAGGTAGTTCGTCTCATCGAAAAGCTGTCCGTCCTTGTAGTAGCGAACATACGGGACGTGGTGGTTTCCCCAGGTCTTTTCCTTGAACTTACGGAACTTCTTGAATAATGGTGATTTGTCATAGAGAAAGCAGGGTACTGAGAGTTCATATCCCTGGGGCTCTGAGCTTTGCTCTGCAGCCGCGAGCCATGTATCCATGGATTTCCACTGCGGGCACCACCCCTGTGTGAGGACTACAGCGACGAATCTGTGCGCTTTAACTACCTCATCCGGCAACTCCCCGGTATCAATGGTGTGCTGGATTTGATCTTCGGTTAACTCACTGCGGTGCATCATAGAATAGTGTCCTCACTGGGTGAACTGCATCATGTATAAGCAGCGTTTGTACGAGTGGCTATGCGTCCTCGGCCAGGGAAGCAACCTGACGCTCCAGTTGTCGGTGAACAATCTCTCCGAGGCATCCTACGCATTTCACGACACACTGATCTGCAAGCGAGTAGTGCACCATAGTGCCGTCCTTTCTGCTATCAACGAGGCCTGCATTCTTGAGAATTGAGAGATGCTTTGAAACAGTTGATGTGTCGGCACCCACGAGCTCGGTCAACTCACACACGCAGTGTGAGCGCAGGTTCAGTTGATCAATAATGAAGAGTCTCGTTGGATGAGCCAATGCCTTGAGTATTCGTGCTTTGGCCTCAATTCGGAATCGTTCACTGTTTGTCATTAGGGCACTCTCCTTGACTGATTTTGTAGGAAATACCTCAATCAGTCAAGATAATTATTTACCGAGACAGTTGAGCTGCACGCACCAACTGACATGGGTTATCTGGCAATATAACCAATAATGCACCGGTCGTCCAGAGAAATGCACGGCTTGCCTTTTGGGCATCCCGACCGGTATTCTCAGAAGAGGATCATGAGGAGGAATACATGAGCATCAGCCAACAGTCTGTAATGGACGCGCTCTCAAATATTATTGACCCTGACTTTGGTCAGGATATCGTCTCACTTGGGTTCATCAAGAACCTGGAAATTGAAGGCCCCCAGGTGAGTTTTGCAATACAGCTTACAACCCCGGCATGTCCAATTAAGGACCAGTTCAAGACCCAGGCCGAGCAACATGTGGGAGCAATCCCCGGCGTTGAGACGGTGCGGGTGGCCATGACGAGTGCGGTCAAGAAGCGCACGCCAAAGGTAGAGAACAGTGGACTGAAAGAGGTTCAGTCGATCATTGCCGTGGCATCCGGAAAGGGCGGGGTAGGTAAGTCGACCGTTGCCGCATCTATTGCGCGGGAGCTAGCTGGCCGCGGATACCGTGTTGGGTTGCTTGACACCGACATCTTTGGCCCTTCGGTGCCTTCCCTGTTTAACCTGCACGAGCAGCAGCTTTATCAGGACTCGCAACAAATGATGATACCAATTGAAGCTGGCGGACTCTCACTCATGTCCTTTGGGTTTCTTTTGGGAGATTCTCCTGCGATCATGCGTGGCCCCATGGTCTCAGGCTATGTACAGCAGTTGCTCCACCAGGTTGCCTGGGGTCCGCTGGACTATCTGATATTGGATCTTCCGCCGGGCACCGGTGACATTCAGCTGACCATTACTCAGGCGGTTGAACTTGGAGGCTCGGTCATAGTGACCACTCCGCAGGCACTGGCTTACGCCGATGTGATTAAGGGAATCATGATGTTTGATCGGGTCAATGTGCCGGTACTCGGAGTGATTGAGAACATGTCGTACTTTGATTGTGGGAACTGCAACACCCGGCACCGTATCTTTGGTGAAGGTGGTGCTAAGCGGCTGTCGGAACGATTTGGAATTGATGTATTGGCCGAGCTTCCCCTGTCGCCGGAACACTATGGTGGCACACTTGAAGCATCTCCCAAGAACGCCGATGTATCGCACGCTGTCGACAACGTTATTCGAGCCCTCGGTAAGGCTAACCTGGAAGGAATTAAGCGTCCGGAAGTAGGGTACGACTCCGAGGCCGTGCGCCTCTACTGGCGAGATGAGGATCTGCGGGTAGAGGTACCCAACAAAGTCTTGCGGCTTGACTGCCGCTGTGCCGTCTGTGTCGATGAGTACACTGGCGAGAAGCGTCTTGAGCCCGACTCTATCCCTGACGATATTCACGCCGAGGACGTTCAAACAATAGGGAACTACGCGGTCGCA
The DNA here is from genome assembly GCA_003564775.1 of Spirochaetaceae bacterium. GTDB lineage: Bacteria > Spirochaetota > Spirochaetia > DSM-27196 > SLAA01 > SLAA01. The sequence goes on along the minus strand of PXEI01000280.1, from coordinate 4,540 downwards.
ATTTCCTGGAGCGATGGACATTCCAGTGGGTTCTTCTCGTACAAGCAGCTGCGGGAACTGGCTGGCGCAACTCAGTGAGCTTGCATCCTCGAAATTTGACCTTTCGTGTGATATGAGTACATTGTACGTGGCGCTTGAGTGTGAGCGTCAGCCATTATTTCAATGTGTGTGACGAAATCAATAAGGAGTAGTGCATGAAAAGAAGCACAAGGTACGTCCTATTTGCGGCTGCGGTGGCGCTGGCTTTCACAGCCTGTGCAAGCGCACCGGAGCCTGCACCCGAACCGGAACCACTGCCGCCCATAGAAACAGACACAGCAACGGTAGAGGCCCAACGCGAACAAGCAGAAAGGCTGCGCCAGCAGATTGTTGACGCCGACCTTGCACAGTACGCTCAGCAGGAGTTTGATCGTGGTGATGAGCAGTTGGCTCTTGGAGATGAACAGCGAGAGCTGGACGATGAAGAGGCACTTCAGCATTACCGTGATGCGGCGGCAAGCTATCGCCGAGTCATAGACCGAGCGTTTGAGGAAGTGGTAGATGTCGCTCGCAGTGATGCACAGAACGCGAAGAGCCGTGCCGATGAGGTGCGGGCGCGACGAGGTGCACCGGAGCCCTACGAGCAGGGTGAGACTCGCTACGCGACTGCCGAAAGCGCCCGTGAACAGCGGGAGTTTACGCCCTCGCTGGAGGGGTACCGTGGAGCGCGCGAGTCCTTTGAAGAGGCCTACGAGGTAGCGTCTGAACGCCGGGACCGTGCCCGAGAGGCCATGGATTCGGCAGATCGTGCAATATCACGAACCGAGGACAGTGCTCAGGATCTTGAGGACGAACTCGACGATGAGCTTGAGGACGAGGAATAAGGAGAACCCCCGATGAAAAAGAAATTAGCAATTTTGTGTGCTCTTGGGTTGGTTCTTGCGGTATCGCTCCCTGCTCAGAACTTGCTGCGTGAGACCTCTGAATTTCAACGTGCTCAGGAGCTGCGGCAACAGGCAGAAGAGGCCTTTGAGGAGGGCGAGTACGAACGCGCCATTGAGCTATCAGCCGAGGCAGAAGAGTACGCTCAGCAAGCTGAAATCGCCGCCCGCCACCTCTGGTGGGGGTATCGTGCCCGAAGTGCTCGGACCCGAACCGAACGCGGCATTACCCGCGTACGTAATCTCGGCGAACCGCTCAACCACCCTGACCGCTTTGAAGAAGCACGGGATAAGTTTGAGGAAGGCAGTGAGCTGATTGACGAGGAAGAGTTTGAGACCGCGTTTAATCTTTTCCAGGAATCCCTGGCGTTGCTTGACGGCCTGCGCGTTGCGTCTGATGTGCTGCCAGCCTACTATACTGTTCGACGCATTCCGGAACGGCGTGACTCCTTCTGGCGCATAGCCTCGTATGACTTCGTGTATGGTGATGGCTTTCAGTGGCGTCGACTGTACGAAGCCAACAAGGATGTTATCCAGGATCCCGACAATCCGCGGTTGATACAACCCGGACAACGCTTTCGCATTCCCGAGCGTGAAGGGGAAACCCGACGGGGTGACTGGCAGCCGTAAATCGTATCAAGGTTAAGAACTTCGTAACCTGTAGAGCCTGCGTAGAAAGCGCAGGCTCTATTTTTTTTTGAACGCTTTCGCTACACTTCGTACATGGACCTAACCGAACACAGCGAAGCCCCTGAGCAGGGACAGGAACGAGATCTCGGCGCCGAGGCGTTGTTGTATCATGAACATCCGGTGTCCGGTAAGCTTGAGATACACCCCACAAAGCCATTAACCTCCCAGTACGATCTGTCCCTGGCGTATTCACCAGGTGTCGCCGAGCCGTGCCGAGCGATTGCCAGGAACCCGGCGGATGCGTATCGGTATACCGCCCGAGGAAATCTGGTTGCTGTAATTACTAATGGGAGCGCCGTACTGGGTCTTGGCAATATCGGGCCAGCTGCGGCTAAGCCGGTTATGGAAGGCAAAGCAGTTCTCTTTAAGCAGTTTGGCGGCATAGACGTTTTTGATCTGGAGTTGGACTGCAACGACCCTGACAAGTTCGTGGAGATCGTGAAGGCCCTTGAGCCCACGTTTGGTGGTATCAACCTGGAGGATATTCGGGCTCCGGAATGTTTCTATATCGAACGACGACTCCGTGAAGAGTGTGCGATTCCGGTAATGCATGACGACCAACACGGCACGGCAATTATTGCCGGGGCGGCGCTGCTGAATGCGGTTGAGGTTGCTGGCAAGCGGATAGAGGATCTGCGGGTGGTTGCTCTTGGAGCGGGAGCCGCTGGCATAGCCTGCCTGGGTTTTTTCCTTACCCTCGGAGTGCGCCGCGAAAACATCGTTTTGTTTGACAAGGATGGTGTTGTGTTTCGTGAGGGCATGGGCCCGGAGGACGCCCGGTTTCCCTTTGCGGGCAGCCGGAAGGATCTGGATCTGGGGGCAGCGCTTGATGGCGCTGATATGCTCCTGGGCCTCTCTGCTGGAGGAGTTGTTGCGCCCGAGCATCTACGACGCATGGCGCCTAATCCCATTGTCTTTGCCCTTGCCAACCCTGACCCGGAGATTTCGCGTAAGCTTGCTTTAGAGTCCCGTCCCGACGTGATCATGGCCACCGGCAGGTCCGACGGCGCTAATCAGGTGAACAACGTGCTTGGTTTTCCCTATATCTTTCGTGGTGCCTTGGATGTTGTGGCAGACACAATCAACGAGGAGATGAAACTTGCCGCGGCTCATGCTATCGCCAGCTTGGCACGTGAGCCTGTGCCCGACTCGGTACAACGAGCCTACTTCCAGCATGGAATTGAGTTCGGGCGCGACTACCTCATTCCCAAGCCACTTGACCCACGCCTGCTCACCAGCGTTGCCCCGGCGGTTGCGCGTGCGGCAATGGAGTCTGGTGCGGCGCATGCGGCAATTGAGGATTGGCAGGTTTACGAAAGCGAGTTGCTGGCCAGGGTCGGGATTGGACAAAAGCTCATTACTGCAATTCTAAGTCAGGCCCGCCGAGATCCTAAGCGCGTCGTCTTTGCAGAGGCTGACTCGTACAGTGTTCTCAAGGCAGCACAGCTCGCACGTGATCAAGGGATCGCTGAGCCGTATCTGCTGGGGAGCGAGGCGCGCATACTGGATCTCATTGAGGAGCATAACCTCAAGGGCGTCGCCGACTGTACAATCATTGACCCACGCGAGGAGCCTGAGCTCTGTGAGCAGTATGGGGAGCTGTTGTATGAACTACGGCACCGAAAAGGTGTCACCCGTTATGATGCAATCAAGCTTATGACCGACCGAAACTACTTTGCGGCAGCAATGGTTGAGTTTGGTGATGCGGATGCCATGATCTCCGGCGTTACCAGGGAATACCCCAAGGTTATTCGGCCGGTGCTCCACGTAATTGGCCCGGAGCGGCCAGGTGCCAGAGTGGCAACAATGGATGTGATCACCAGTCGCCGCGGCACCTATTTCTTTGCAGATACTGCGGTAAATCTCAATCCAAGTGTTGAAGACCTTGTTGAGATCATTGAACTTACGGCTCGTACGGTACGGTTGTTTGACACCGACCCGGTAGTGGCGATGTTGTCGTACTCCAATTTTGGTTCGGTTCAGGGTGAAGAAGCGATGCGGGCTCGCGATGCGGTTGCTCTAGTTAAGGAACGGTATCCGGAGATTATCATTGACGGCGAGGTGCAGGCCAATGTGGCGCTGGACCAGGAACTCCTTGCGGAGAACTATCCCTTTAGTGACCTTGTTGGGCACAAGGTGAACACCCTGGTCTTTCCAAACCTGGGCGCCGGGAACATTGCCTACAAACTTCTTGATTCTATTGGCGGCTGCGAAGTGCTGGGCCCGGTACTCATGGGCATGAACCGGCCGGTACAGATTCTCCAGTTAGGCTCGTCGGTGCGGGAGATCTTTAATATGGTGGCGTTGTGTGTCGTTGAGGCCGGGCGACGGGAGCCGCCCGGAAACGGTAAGTAGCTTTAACGTAGCACGGGTTGTGGGCCTGAGCGCCTCTCAGCCGCAGCAGCTTGAGCTGCCGGACGACGCAGCAAAATCAAAGCCCAGAAGTGCACCCATCTGCTGGTTGTGAACACGTAGCTCCTCAACGAGCGAGTTTCGGCTTGTCAGGTAGTCGGTTGTGATTGGGTGCTGGTTGAGATCTTTCTGCATGCTCTTAACTTGTTGTAGATCTTCATCCTGTAACTCGCCAGCTGCTTGCTTGCGGTGATAGGCCTGTACCAGTTCGCCATACTCACGTCGCAGAGCTGCTATCTTCTCGTCGTTCTCGAAAAGCTCCTGGGCTTTAAGATAACTCTGTACACGATCCTGTTGTTTAAGCGCCTTGGCAAAGCCAACGGCGGCGTTTCGTAATGTATCGTTCATACTCAAATCTTCCTTTCAATGGTCTTTTCAAATTCTCAGCTGCCGCATCTGCACGTCAGCCGCACCCGCTTGAACAGCAGGTCTTGGGGGGCATGGCAAGAACGGCATAGTCAAAGCCAAGTTCCTCACCAATGACGGTGTTCAGCTCCTTAAGCGTATCTACCAACTCG
>PXEI01000231.1 GCA_003564775.1 Spirochaetaceae bacterium | reverse complement strand
GGCCTACCGATGACGACATTACCCGGGAGGTTGTCGCCGAGTACCTCGAGCTTCCACTACACGAGTCAGAACTGGCCATACAGGACATTAAGGCCTTCCTTTCCCATTTCAGCGTTGAGATCAATGAGAAGAATCGCAAACAGGCCGCCTTCCCCAAAGGTTCGCGTGTAATACCTAACGCAAACGGAACGGCTCCAGGGTGTCTGATTGACCACAACGGAGTATGGTATCTTCTGCTGCCGGGGCCACCGGCTGAGCTACGGACTATGTTTGAACGCGAGGTGGTTCCGATACTGTCCGGTCGATCAGGTACCCGCTTTGAGTCGCGCGTGATCCGGGTGAGTGGTATCGGTGAGGCACAGTTGGAGTCCACCATTCAAGATTTCGTTGACAGCCAGACGAATCCAACCGTGGCCGTGTACGCAGGATATGGCGAGGCTTCGGTTCGACTCACCGCAGCGGGAGTCGAAAAGCCGGACGTAGCTTTGGCGCTTGATAGTCTTCATAACGCGGTGAGGGAGCGACTGGGTGATCATGTGTATGGTGGAGAGTCGGACAGTCTAGAAAAAGTTGTGCTGAGTGAGTTACAAGGACGTGGTCTACGGCTCGCTGTCGCCGAATCATGCACCGGGGGAGCGCTTGCCGCCCGGCTTATATCGGTGCCGGGAGCCTCACGAGTACTGGAAGAAGGTGTCGTTGTCTACAGCAACGCGTCCAAAACGCGACGGCTCGGTGTGAACTCAGACGCCATTCGGGAGTTCGGCGCGGTGAGCGACGAGGTTGCAAGGGCCATGGCGGTGGGTGTGGCTGAGCATGCCGGAGTCCAGGCCGGGGTAGCAATAACCGGAGTTGCTGGGCCTGAGGGTGGAACAGATGAAAAGCCGGTCGGAACTGTTTACATTGCCGTCTGTTTGAACGGGCAGATAACCGTGCGAAGATATCAATTGCCGGGGGACCGGAGCAAGGTTCAACGCTTCAGTGTGACGTTTGCGCTTGAACTCCTACGGCGATCGCTTATGGCGAATAGCCAAAAAAAACCGGCGGCCACATGACCGCCGGTGATGCAGGTGCAGTAAACTAAACCGCTGCTGGCTCAGATTCCTTAACAATGACCGAAACGCCGTCTGGAATGACGGTGATCTTGGCGTCTTGCCCCTTGATTTCACGAGCTTTTGCGATAGCCTCGTCGAGGGTAGATGCGTGAATCATGTGCATGTCGGTGACCATTTTTGGATCACATTCGTCGGTCATGAGAATTACCTGGAACTGAAGCAGGATTCGGGCCAGAATCTGTGACTCCCATTGATCCGGTACGGTACAGTCCATCTCGGTCTTCATGATCTCATCCATAACACCCTGAGTTGATTTCTGGTTCAGGAATGTCTGGTAGAAGGCCTCACCGCCGTGGCCGTCATTACATGCGGAACAGATAATAATCACGCCCTTCTCTTTGGCGGTCGCTTCACCTGCAGTCATGCCTTTGACCGTCTGGTAGATGTTTTGATCAAGTGGATAGCCACCATTTGAAGTAATTACGATATCCGCTGGCACTGGCTCGCAACTCGCAAGCTTTTCAACAAATGTGCACCCTTGAGTATGTGCCTCAACACTGTCACCAGCGACTGCATGAATGATCTTTTTGTTGGCATCAATCACAACATTGAGAATGAACGCGAGTTTGGCTTGCTCTGCTGCATACAGCATGTCGATATGAATTGGGTTGCCGTCAAGAATGCCTGTGCGGGAGTTAGGATGAATGATGAAGGATGCGCAGTGATTTCCCAACACCGTCTTGGCACTTGCTACGCCGGGAAGCACCGACTTTCGGCCGCCAGAGAATCCTGCAAAGAAGTGTGGTTCAATGAACCCCTCGGAAACCAGCAGATCAGCCTCAACCGCGAGTTTGTTGAGCCATAACTCGCCCCCGGAAGGAAGCGTGCCACATAAGGTTAACTGGGAGTCATCGCGGCAGTCGTGGTTGACCAGCTTCTCATTCTTTACAATGTCTTCACCGAACTTATCCAGCATCTCCGCTTCAGTTGTGAGGCGATGAAAGCCCGTGGCGATAAGGATTGTAATGTCTGCATTGGGATTGCCGCTGCGGATCTCCTCAAGCAGAATAGGAAGCGTGATTTTGCTGGGAACCGGCCGGGTGTGATCGCTGGTGATAATGACGATCTTGTTCTTGCCCTTTGCCAGTTCGCTGAGTCGTTCGGACTGAATTGGATTCTCCAAAGCTCGACGCACAAGTGTCTGTTCATCACCCTCTGCCGTGTAGTGGTGTGCGGCGGACTCAATGACTCCAGCTACCTGATCATCGGGGAGTTCGAGATCTAGAAACCTACGAGAATACGGAATACGAAAACGTGCCATGAGTTGTCCTCCTTCGTGTGATTCCGGCCTGCCGGATCACATAACGACAGAGGCGCCTCTTACGAGGCGCCTCAAAGAAATAACAGTCATTCCGGATTTTTAAGCCTCTGGCTCTTCAATGTCAAACATTTTTCCGGGATTCATGATGTTGTGCGGATCCCATGCTTTCTTGATAGCCTTACAGAGTTTGAGCTCGTTCGGGTCCATCAGCTTAGCCATGTTCATTTTCCGCTTGATACCAATACCATGCTCTCCACTGATCTTTCCGCCCAACTTATGGGTAATGTTGTACATGTCGTCAAGCGCTTTCGGCTCAAGTTCATGCCATTGTTCCATGGTGTGCTTGGGGTTCTTAACCAGGGTTGCATGCAGGTTACCGTCACCGGCGTGTCCGTAGCACGGCACGGCAATGTCGTACTTCTTCGAGATCTTTTCGAGCTCGGGAATGATGTCCGGAATCCTGGAGATGGGGATCACGATGTCTTCGAGGCTCTGCACAGGGCTCTGAACCTTGAATGCTTCCGCGATGTTACGTCGAACGTTCCATACACGCTCCATGGTGGTAGCGTTGTCGGCTACGTAGACCTCGGTCGCACCGTTATCAAGACAAAGGTCACCAATTGCCTCTGCATCGGCTTCGACCGTTTCCGGATCGTTGCCGTCTACCTCAATCAGGAGCATTGCGCCACAGTTTTGGTAGGGAAGTGACTCATTCAGGTACTCACATGAAGCCTTCACCGATACTGAGTCCATGAACTCCGCACTGGTCGGGGTAAGACCCTTCGACATGATCATAGCAACCGCGTCGATAGCCTGCTTCGGTGTCTCGTACAGTACGAGCAAGTCATACATCTTGGTCGGGAGAGCGGTCAGCTTAATGATAGCCTTGGTCACGATACCGAGGGTTCCCTCGCTACCTACTACCAACTGCTTCAGGTCGTAACCTGTAACGTCTTTGGCGAGTTTTCCACCGAGCTGAACTATGTCACCCTGTGGTGTTACCAGTTCCAGTCCAAGAACATAGCGCCCGGTTACGCCGTACTTTACGGCCTTACCACCACCGGCGTTCTCGGCAATGTTACCACCAAGAAAACAGGTCTGAAGGCTCATTGGGTAACCGGCGAACCAGATTCCCTTGTCCTTCAGTGACTCATTGATCTCGTTGGTGACGATACCTGCTTCACAAACCACAACCATGTTGTCTGTGTCGACCTCAAGTATCTTGTTCATTTTCTCCATGCTGATGGAGATGCCGCCGAGTGTCGGGATACATCCACCCGAGAGTCCACTACCGGCGCCTCGGGGTGTTATGGGGATTCGCTCGCGGTTCGCAAGCTTCACAACCTGGGCAATCTGCTCAGCGTTGATCGGCGTGATGACCGCCTCGGGCATATGGCCATATTCCTCTTCAGACGTTTCGTCGTGTGAATAGGCCTCCATCTTTTCTTCATCGGTCGTGACATTCTTCGCGCCGAGGATCTCTACGAGTTCCTCCACAATGCGCGGAGTAACAGCATTGTACTTCACTTCGCAGCCTCCTTACTTATTTTTTGGCCTGCGCCAGCTTCTGGGTGAGTAAAGGCAAGACCTCAAAAAGATCGCCTACAATCCCAAAGTCCGAGACGCCGAAAATATTCGAGTCACCGTCGGCGTTGATAGCAACAATGTTCTCACAGGTCTTGATACCGGCCAGGAACTGGATAGAACCGGAGATACCGGCGGTTACCAGCAAGGTAGCCGAGATAGTCTTACCTGAGAGTCCGACCTGGTGTGGGTAGCTGAGCCAACCGCGGTCGATAGCCTGGCGGCTTGCACCGACCACACCGTCGAGCTGCTTTGCGAGATCTTCTACGATCTTCACGTTGGCGGCTTGTTTGAGGCCCTTTCCACCGGCTACAACAACGTCGGCCTCTTCGAGGTTGACGAATCCTGCGTCGTCGGTGCGGAATTCCAACACCTTGGCTCGAGTATCGACAAGCTCATCTTTGAGCGCAATGCGCATGATCTTGCCGCTTCGGCTTGG
>PXEI01000192.1 GCA_003564775.1 Spirochaetaceae bacterium | reverse complement strand
TGACCCAGGCTACCCTCAAGGTTGTTGGGGCTTTTCACGGACTGTCCCGTGAACGTTCGGATGCGCGTAAGTATCCCGCCATTGATCCTCTGGACAGTTGGAGCAAATACCCCGGTTCAATTGATAAAGACGCCACCGAGTATGCGCGGAGCATTTTGTTCCGAGGTAACGAAGTAGACCAAATGATGAAGGTTGTTGGTGAAGAAGGAACCAGTCTGGATGACTACGTCATTTACCAGAAGGGTGAGTTCATGGATGCAGTTTACCTCCAGCAGAACGCTTTTGACCCGGTTGATGCAGCAGTTTCGGTTGAGCGTCAACAACATATCTTCCGGGTTCTTATGCAAGTCCTTGCGTCTGAGTTCGGGTTTGACGGAAAAGACGAAGCACGTGTGTTCTTTAATGAACTGCGTCAAAAGTTTATCGACTACAACGGGTCCGAGTGGGACGGTGACGACTTCAAAAAGCAAGAGAAAGCAATTCTTGATCAAGTTGAGTCAAAGAAGAGCGGCATCGACCGCCTCGCCGTAGACATACTCGAGACGACGAAAGCGTAAGGCGGAGGAAGCAGCATGCAAAAGGTATACAGCAAAATTGATGCTATTCAGGGCAACGTTATTACCGTTACCGCCTCCGGAGTTCGCTACGGCGACCTGGCGACGGTAAACTCCTCACACGGCACTTCACTTGCAGAGGTAATTCGTCTCAACGGTACGAATGTCTCGATGCAGGTCTTTACCGGTGGGCGAGGTATCTCAACCGGCGACGAGGTTCGTTTCCTTGGCCACTCCATGAAGATATCCTTCTCGGACAACTTGCTTGGTCGTATCTTCGACGGAAGTGGACGACCGCGAGACAACGGCCCAACGCTCGAGGAAAACCTCATTGAGATTGGGGGCCCCTCGGTTAACCCGGCACGTCGCGTTATTCCACGTAACATGATCCGTACCGGTATTCCCATGATCGATGTTTTCAACACGCTGGTGGAAAGTCAGAAACTACCCATCTTCTCTGTCTCTGGTGAGCCCTACAACGACCTGCTTTCTCGGATCGCCATGCAGGCCGAGGTCGACATGATCATACTTGCCGGTATCGGACTGAAATACGACGACTATCTCACCTTTAGAGAGCAGCTCGAGGAAGGTGGGGCCATGGCTCGCACTATCTTCTTCGTTCACACCGCTTCGGACCCAATTGTCGAGAGCCTTCTGGTTCCTGACGTATCGCTAGCGGTTGCAGAGAAGTTTGCGCTTAAGGGTAAACGCGTGTTGGTGCTCCTTACCGACATGACTAACTTCGCCGACTCCATGAAAGAGATCGCTATAACCATGGAACAGGTTCCATCAAACCGAGGTTACCCCGGAGACCTGTATAGTCAGCTTGCGGCTCGTTACGAAAAAGCCGTCGACTTTGAAGGTGCCGGTTCTATAACCATTCTAGGTGCAACTACCATGCCCGGTGACGATGTTACCCACCCGGTACCGGACAACACCGGCTACATCACCGAGGGTCAGTACTACCTGCGCAACGGACGAATTGAGCCGTTTGGCTCGCTTTCCCGTCTCAAACAGCTGGTTAACGATAAAACCCGTAAAGATCACCGCGCTATTATGGACGGCATGATTCGCTTGTACGCTGCCTATAAGGAATCGCTTGAGAAGAAATCCATGGGATTTCGAATGGGTGAGTGGGACAATAAACTGCTCAAGTACGGTGAGGCTTTTGAACGCACCATGATGGACCTCTCGGTTAACATTCCTTTGGAGGAAGCTTTGGACAAAGGGTGGGAGATCCTCGCCGATTGTTTTGATGCTAACGAAACAGGATTGAAGTCAGACCTTCTCAGGGAGTTCTGGCCGAAGCAAGAGGGGCAGCGACAGGAGAGCGCATAGTTTATGGGTGCAGTAAAACTGACCAAGAACGAACTGAAGCGCCAAAAGGACGCACTGAAACGCTTCAAGCGTTACCTGCCAACCTTGCAACTCAAGAAACAGCAGTTGCAGATGATGATCCGGCAGGTAGAGCAGGAAGAGGCCAAGAAACGTGCCGAGCGGGAAGAGGTGCGTAAGATTCTCAACGGCTGGATCGAGGTTTTCGGTGAACCGGTCGAGATCGAGAATCTCCTTGAAGTTGAAAGCCTGGTAACCGAGGAAGGCAACATTGCCGGAATCGACATCCCAATCTTCAAGGAAATTCGGTTCAAGGATGTTGCCTACGACCTTTTTGCGTATCCACTCTGGGTCGACGCGGCCGTGGACAAGCTCAAAGAGATCCTGACAATCGACGCCGAACTGGTAGTCCTGGAAGAACAGAGAAAGAGGTTGGAACAGGAGCTACGCATTACAACACAGCGCGTCAACCTGTTTGAGAAAGTGAAAATTCCCGAGGCTCAAGAAAACATTCGTATGATTCGTATCTACCTCGGGGATCAGCAGACCGCGGCGGTTGTCCGAGGAAAGATCTCCAAGAACAAGATCGAGGCGGTGAATTAACAATGATAGTACCTATGAAACGCGTTGCGGTGCTGGTGCTTGATAATGAGCGGGCAGCGGCTACCGAACGTTTGCAGAAGGCAGGCCTACTGCACGTGGAGATAGAGTCGGCCGAGTCCGAAGACCTTGACGGTGTGCGGCGCAAGCTTGCACGTCTTCAGCGTGCCAAGTCAGTTCTTCCGGAGCTCGACACTCGGCTGCCTCGTTCTACCGACGACCTCGCCGAGGCAAACGCACGTACCCAACAGCTGTTACAGGAAATTGAGTCACGGGTCGAACGCAAGCGTGAACTTGATGAACGTCGCGAACACCTTATACGAGAGATATCCCGAACCCAGGCATGGGGCGAGTTCAACGTGGACGACATTAAGCGCCTGGCAGACAAAGGCGTGCAGCTACGCCTGTACCATGCGGATGCGGAGACCTTTGAAGACGTTCAAAAAGAGCATGTGTTTGTGCTCTCACGCACGAAGAGCGATGTGTACTTTGTTCAGGTCGATCTAGGTCAGAGCCCCGCTCTATCGCTTGACCCGGTTACTCTACCGGAGCAAGGACCGGCGGCAATGTCCAAAGAGCTATCTGAACTTGCCAAGGAACGTACCGCCATTGAAGGGCGGCTTTCGGAGATCGCCACGGAACTGCCGGTCATTGAAATGACCGAACAAGCCTTGCTGGACGATCTTGAGTACGAGACTACCAAAGCGGGGATGGAAGACTACGGACCGGTTGCCGCAATCACCGGATACGTTCCGGCCGAGGCCATGGAGAGCTTCCAACGCCTCGCTCAGGAGCAGGCGTGGGGACTCTACGCACGAGACCCAAACGAGGACGAACACCCACCAACCCTTGTACGGAACCATCCGGTTGTTCGCATGATACAACCGGTCTTCAAGTTGCTGGGCACGGTGCCTGGCTACCGTGAGTTCGACATTAGCGCCCTTTTTCTTGGATTCTTCACAATCTTCTTTGGAATGATCATAGGAGATGCAGGTTACGGAGCGCTCATTCTTGTTGCTTCGGCCTATTTCGCGCTCAAGGTGAAAGGAACGGGGAAGACTGTACCGGATGGCCTCCGACTGTTGATACTTCTTTCCAGTGCCACCGTCGTATGGGGCGGTATAACCGGCAACTGGTTTGGAGTCGAGGCGATTGCGCAACTTCCGGTGTTTTCAGCAATCATTATCGAACCGGTTGCTGCATGGAATCCGGCAAGTGCACACAACGTGCAGTTGTTGTGTTTTATCATGGGCACAGTGCACCTGGTGCTCGCACACGGATGGCGTCTTATCTCGGGGCTCCAACGGGCACCACGTGTTGCCGCCTTAGCTGACGCCGGTTGGTTGATTGTTGTTCTAGGGCTCTACTACGTGGTTCTGAATATCGTTCTTGACCCTATGCAGTTCCCTATACCGGACTACGCCATGTACATGATTGGTGGCGGCCTTGTGGCGGTAATTGTGTTCGGCCAACAACAAGTAGGAGTAGGCTTCGCGAAAGGAATCCTCAAGGGGGTTTCCAACCTTATGCCAACCGCACTGGATGGAATTAGCGCGTTCTCGGATATTGTCTCGTATATTCGACTCTACGCTGTTGGACTGGCCACCCTTGCTATTGCAACAAGTTTCAACGACATGGCAATGGAGGTGAGTGCCGCTATTCCCATTGCTGGGATCGGTGTAGCCGTTGCAGTGTTAGTCTTATTGTTTGGTCATACCCTTAACTTGATCATGGCAGCACTTGCAGTGGTTGTGCACGGGGTGCGGCTAAATATGCTTGAGTTTTCAGGACATCTTGGAATGGAATGGATCGGCGCGGAATACAGCCCGTTTCGAAAAAAATACTCGATACAACAAGAGGAGACAAGTTAAATGGATATCGGAATGATCGGTATTGGCGGTGCTTTGGCAT
>PXEI01000319.1 GCA_003564775.1 Spirochaetaceae bacterium | reverse complement strand
TCGACTCAGGCTACCTTCCGGTTATTGCCTCAAGCGCAACTACCCGGGACGGAATGCCGTTGAATATCAACGCGGACGATGTTGCCTTTGCCATAGCGGGAGCGCTTCGTGCCGACAACTTAGTGTTTCTTTCAGATATTCCTGGTATTCTCAAGCAGGAAAAGGTACTGCGTGGCGTCACTCCCCCCGATATCGAGCGAGAGATACAGGCAGGCGTTATTGCGGGTGGAATGATTCCAAAGACAAGGTCGGCCGAGGCGGCACTTGCGGCGGGCGTGTCGTCGGTTGTGATTGGCCGCTACGCCTGTTCGGGCGACTTAGAACGGCTCCTGGGAAACGAGATCGGCACTCGTATCAGCACCTGAACGGAATGAAGCTTAGTCCATACATACCATGGTTCCACGCGCGGAACCACATCAATTCACTATGAGGAGAGATATCATGAGCAGCAAATCAATTAAGAAGATCGTACTTGCCTATTCAGGCGGGTTAGATACCTCCATCATTATTCCCTGGCTCAAGGAGCATTACGACGGGGCGGAGATTATCGGGGTCTGTACGAATGTCGGCCAGGATGAAGACTGGGACGCAATGGAGCAAAAGGCACTCGCATCTGGTGCCTCAAAACTGCATGTGCTGGATGTACGCGAGGAGTTTGCCCGCGACTTCCTCTGGCCGATGCTGCGCGCTGGCGCAATTTACGAGACAAAGTACCTGCTGGGCACATCTATCGCACGCCCGCTACAGGCAAAACACCAGGTTGAGGTAGCGCTCAAGGAAGGCGCCGATGCGGTGGCACATGGATGTACCGGCAAAGGTAACGACCAGGTGCGGTTTGAACTGACCTATAAGGCTCTTGCTCCACACCTTGAGGTTATTGCTCCTTGGCGCCTGTGGGATATTCGTTCCCGCTCGGCCGCCATTGAGTATGCACGCAAGAACGACATCCCCATTGGAGACATCTCGGAAGAGAACATTTACAGTCGCGACTGGAATATCTGGCACATGAGTCATGAAGGTGGGGAGCTTGAGAACACCTGGAACCGCCCCAAGAAGGACATGTATCTGCTTACTCGTGACCCCAAGGACGCCCCGGACAAAGAGACCGAGGTAGAGATTGAGTTTGAACGTGGCTTTCCAATTGGGCTCGACGGCGAACGGCTGAGTCCGCTTGAGATCCTCAGCCGCCTGAACACTATTGGTGGTGAGAACGGGGTGGGTCGTACCGACTTGGTAGAGACACGCCTTGTTGGTATGAAGAGCCGTGGTGTGTACGAGACTCCAGCCGGAACTATTCTCTACGCTGCGCTTCGTGAGTTAGAGATGATCACGCTGGACTTTGACACCTTGAGCATGAAAAATCAGCTGGCATTGAAGTACGCAGAGCTTGTCTATGCCGGGAAATGGTTCACCCTCTTTCGTGAATCTATGGACGCCTACATGGCCAAGGCTGGTCAGTACGTAACCGGAAAGGTGCGGATGGTACTCTACAAGGGCAGCTTAAGTGTTGCTGGTCGTACGAGCCCATATTCGCTATATATTGAGGATCTAGCGTCTTTTGGCGAGAGTTCTTACGACCATGCCGACGCCACCGGCTTTATCAACCTTTACGGACTCTCAACCGGAGTTGCGGCAATCGTACATAGGAAAGCGCCTGGTGAAGGCGGTCCAGCCGACGAAATGCGCGCGATGGCCGGTTTTCACGAGAAATAGACCATTACAAATCAGCGGGAGGACAACATGCCAAAGTATCAGAATCTGGACAGGTGCAAGGCGTATTTTGAGTTACTCAATCTGCCCAAGCTTGAAATATCCCACGCCTTGGCCGAGAACGGGCCTGACCGCCTTAAGCGTTATGAAATCCCGCTTGGTGCCGGACTGACGTACAACTACGCCGCAAAGGCGGTAGGCGACTCGGTACTCGCAAAACTAGAAGAGCTCGCTGCGGAGCAGGAGCTCATTCCAAAGTACCAGGCACTCTTAAATGGTGAGATCATGAACACCGGCGAGAACCGCATGGTGCTTCACCAGCTTGCACGAGGTCGCCTTGGGAATGATGTACGTTCCGAGGGCAGATCCTTGTCGGAGTTCTACCAGAAACAGAATGAACGAGTGAGTCACTTTGCTCACGCCGTTCAGTCGCGCGAGATTCTGGGGTCAACCGGCAAAGCTTTTGATACCGTCGTGCAGATAGGTATTGGCGGCTCCGATCTGGGACCCCGCGCACTCTACCTCGCTCTGGAAAACTACGTTCGCGCTGGCGGCAACTCGCCAAAGATGAAAGCGGAGTTTATCTCAAACGTAGATCCGGATGATGCGGCGGCGGTAATGAACCGTGTAGACCCGGAAACGACCTTGTTCGTGCTGGTCTCAAAAAGCGGCACCACCCAGGAGACCCTGACCAATGAAGAGTTTGTAGTGAAGAAGCTGGCGTCGGGCCCGCGCGCCCTGCCAGCCCCGCGCAAGCACATGGTAGCGGTAACGTCAGAGACCAGCCCGCTTGCAAACTCCGACGCCTACCTCGATGCGTTCTTCATTGACGACTACATTGGGGGCCGGTACTCGGCAACCAGTCCGGTAGGCGGAGTAGTGTTGAGCCTGTGTTTCGGCAGCCCAGTATTTGAGGCCGTCCTTGCCGGTGCTCACGAGGCCGACCGCGCCGCATTGGAGCCTGCACCCAGCGCTAACGCAGCTATGCTCGATGCGCTCATTGGACTCTACGAGCGAAACGTACTTAAACTACCGGCAACCGCTGTGCTCCCCTACTCACAGGCTCTCTCGCGCTTTCCGGCGCACCTCCAGCAGCTTGACATGGAGAGTAACGGGAAAACAGTTAACCGCGATGGTGGACCTGTCGCCTACGAGACCGGACCGCTGGTGTTCGGTGAACCGGGTACAAACGGGCAACACAGCTTTTACCAGCTCCTGCACCAGGGCACCGACATTGTTCCACTGCAGTTTGTCGGGTTCCGTGAGTCACAGCTGCATGACGATATCGAGTTCCAGGGCTCAACCGGACAACAAAAGCTCAACGCAAACCTTGCCGCACAGATTGTTGCCTTTGCATGTGGCAAAGAGGACCAGAACCCAAACAAGTGTTTTGCGGGAGGACGCCCCTCAAGCCTGATCTACGGTGACCGACTCACACCGCAGGCCCTTGGTGCCCTGCTTGCACACTTTGAGAACAAGGTAATGTTTCAGGGCTTTCTCTGGAATCTGAATAGTTTCGACCAGGAAGGCGTACAACTTGGAAAGGTACTCACCAAACAGGTGCTTGGCGGCGAGATGCCTGAACATCTGCGAGCTTTTGCGGAACTACTCGGCGCAGCACCGGAAAACACCTGAGGGCTGAGCTCACAGAAGAAGCAATTGAGCGTGGTGGTGGGTTCGGTGTGACTCTTGTGTAGCTCGAACGCGGGCGCACCGTGCCTCACAGTGAGACAAGCAACTCGCGCGCGGTGTCGCCCATGGTGGATGCCGGATCAAGCTCGCGTGTCTGCCTGAGGTACATGTGCGCCGCCCCACGGTTTCCGAGCCCGTGAAAAGCCAAGGCGGTCAACAGATAGGCCCTTTGCAGGCCCGCCGTGTCGTCTCTGTCGATAGTACGAACATACCCTCGTAGCAGCTCAAGCGCATCTGCGTAGGCAAAACTCTCAATTAACAGCGTGGCATGCAGCACCGTCTGCTCGTGATAGAAGGGATCCCCCGGCCGCTTGCGCATACTCTCAAGCCGGTCTATTGCCGCCCCAATCTGGTGACGGAGTACCGAGCTCCATACCTCAATCAGCCCCACGAGGTCCTCGGTTACGGGAATTCGAAGGCCCAATAAAGCGCCCAACGGGCTGTCTTGAAACTCTGCCAACAGTCCACTGGACCCTTGCTCCAGCATTTCAAAGACACCCTGCGGATCTATGTCGTAATCCTGCAACAACTCTGCGACTGCAGGCGGGAAACGAAAACCGGCATCTCCACCCAGGGAACGAATATCCACTCCCCTATGTATTTGGGTGGCAGAGTACACATCCCCCACCCGATAACTTCCACGCCGCAAAAGATACACCGGCTCCGAGTATCCGCGAAAGCGCAGTTCGGTCGCGCCGGAAACGCGCACGGTGTCGTTGGGGCCAAGCACCGTTCCAGGAGATGCCCGCTGCCAGCCTTCATCCCCAAGTAGCTCAAGACTCCCGGATATCGCCTCAAGCACCAACTCAAACGTGCGGGCGTCAGGCGCAGCTGTCTGGCCTTCTTCCGGCTCACTGGTGCCTTGCTCACCCCCAGCGGGAACGCGATATGGCGCAATTTCCTGCGCGGACGCAAGAATTCCCCACCCCAAAGGGAGCACTAACGCGAGGATTAACGTGAGACGTGCGCCTAAACGCCGCATGCATCCGGCTCCTTACTTG
>PXEI01000242.1 GCA_003564775.1 Spirochaetaceae bacterium | reverse complement strand
TTGTATTTTCTTGATAGTCGGACTGCGGTTAGTACGGTTGTTGCCGAGACTGCACGGAGTTTGGGGCTTTCAATATTGGAGCGGAACGTGTTTCTAGACAACGACCCAGATCGCGACTCAATAGATGCAGCTATTCGTGAGGGTATGGAGCTTGCCTCCCACCGCGGACACGCGGTTATGATTGGTCATGTTATGGTGACCGAGCTTGCCGAGGCGCTGCACGATCTCTATCCAGAGATGCTGGACGAGGGCTACGAGCTCCTGCCGCTTTCCCAGTTGCTGAGCAACGGTCGCGACGACGCATTACCTTCTCATGCTCATACTCGGGATTGAAAGCAGCTGCGACGACTGCTCCCTGGCAATTGTAGAGGACGGACTTCACATTGTTGCACATACCGTTGCCTCGCAGGTGGAGCTCCATCGCCCCTATGATGGGGTCGTTCCCGAGCTGGCCTCTCGTGCACATACCGAACTCATACTCCCAACCTATCGCGAAACTCTCAAGCGTGCCGGAATAGCGCCCGCCGCCTTGCATGGCGTTGCGGTCACCTCGCGTCCCGGACTCTCTGGGTCTCTTGTTGTGGGCGTCTCGTTTGCCAAGGCGCTTGCCTACGGTCTTGACATTCCGCTTATTGGGATTGATCACATACTTGCGCATCTATATGCACCACAGCTGGCTCAACCGGTTGAGTACCCGTTCCTGGGGGTCCTGGTTTCCGGCGGACACACCATCATCTGCAAGGTAAACGACTTTGACGATATCGAGGTGCTGGGCACCACAATAGACGATGCCTGCGGGGAAGCCTTTGACAAGGTGGCAAAACACCTTGGGCTGGGGTATCCGGGTGGTGTAGTCATAGACCGGCTGGCGCGGCTGGGCAATGCCGCGGCCTTTCAGTTTCCCGTTCCGTCGCTGCACAAGGGAGATCATAGGTACGATGTCTCATACAGCGGCCTGAAGACGGCGGTGGTGAACCAGCTTGATCAGTTTCACACTCCCGGCTTTGAGAAGAGCCATGAAAACATAGCGGCTGCCTTTGAAAAGGCGGCGGTAGACATGCTGGTCTCGCGCGTGTTGCGGGCAGCCAAGGATACCGGACTTACGCGCATTGTTGCCGGTGGTGGCGTGGCTGCTAACACGTATTTTCGCAGCCGCCTGGCCGAAGCCCCCCGGGGCCGCCACAAACCCGCACCCGGCGCGGGGGTGTCCGAGTACACCGTAGTTTTTCCGCCACTTGAACTCTGCACCGACAACGGAGCAATGGTCGCCGGGATCGGGTACCAGCATATTATCCGTGGCGACCGCAGCGGGTTTGACCTGGATGTGAGCTCCAGGGTTCCACGCTTCCGGCACTCTTACCCGTAGGGCGGTTTTGTTCCGTAGACACGACGCCGTGCTGATACAAGAGCTTAATCGCCGTAGACGAGGCGGCGGGCGACTTTTTTTGCAACGTCCATGCGGCGCAAGGCGGCCGCTGAAAGCTGCGGCATTGTTTGGTGGTGCAAGGAGACAGCAGTATGGAGGGCATTGGCCAGGGTTCTCCGGTCGGGCGCCCAGATTGGCTCCAAGCCATAGCGGATGCGGCAGGTGATGCGAGGTGCGTGAAAGGCGCGGTAGATATGGGTCAAAAGCGGGGGCCACTCCTCCCAGCCGATAACCACACTCGCGGGCGGCCATGATTGGGGAGTCTCGTAACAGACGGTAGCCCAGTAGACTGGTTGTTTAAGGTCTACCGGAACCTGCAGAAGTGCCGACTTGAACTGCCGCACCGACCCGCCGCGACTGGTGCGCCCCTCCGGGAAAACCATAAGTGAGGCGCCGTGTTCCAGTATGTGACGCATTACTTCCTGTGCCTGTCCAACTGCTTTCATGCTCATGCGGTTGATGAAGGCCACCCCAACGGTTTTCAGCACCGTACCGAACCCAACAATGCTCTCATAACGGTGATTCACCATGAACCTGCAGCCTAACTCACTAAGGAAGGTAAAGGAGTCCGCCCAGCTTATGTGGTTGGCGACAATTAGGGACCCGGGGGGCGGTAAGGTGCCTTCACGCCGAACACGAATGTTCGATGCGCACAGCAACACGCGTCCCACTTTGCGAGAGATACTCGGGCGCAAACGTCCATATACCGTGATAGGGAGCGCTGCACGGAGAACAAGAACTACAAGCGCACAGGAAAAGAACACGGTGGTGAAGTAGAGTAGGCGTGTAAGCCCCCGAAAACTCCCCAATACCGTGTGGCGCAGGTTGGCCGACAATAAGTATGACATCCACACTCAGTATATCACAGAAGTGCGACCTGGAACCCCAAAGCGCGGGCGCAAAGTTGAGGGGAAATGGATTGGGACCCCTTAGGTTCCCAACCTCAAGCCGTAGGCAGTACTCCAAGCTTTTCAAGTTCTTCGCGGATGAGGCGCTCAGAGAGTTTGCCGCCACGTTGAATGACCTGCCCGTTGAGGGTGATGATGGGCGCCTCGGCGCCTTGCTGCACCGCCTCTGTCACCGCGGGGTTCTGAAAGAACTCGGGTGAGAAGAGGTGCGATGTCGTAAACGTAACCCGGTTGCCGTAGCGCTTGGAGAAGCGGTGCTCGAAAGCAAGCACCGCGTTTTCCCAGGTATTGGCGCCAGCACACTCGGTAGCTGGTGGGGCAAAAACCGTTATCACCGCATTGGGCTCGGAACCGTCGTGACTGCTATCGCGAGCGGCGGCTGCGGGCTCGGAACCACTGCCCCGAGCCCCGAGATCGTCATGAGAATTTCTGTGTGACATGTGCCTTCTCCGGCGTGAACAGGGCCTCACCGGCGCGCTGTACCATCTCAAGGCCCATGATCTCGGTCTCGAACAGCGGCATGGTTGCTACCGGCAGCCCAAAGCGCTCGTTGATCTCACCAAGGTACTTCTCCTGCATGAGGCGGCGGGCCTTGAAGTAGTCGTTTGTGCAGTTTTCCTTGCGCAGTACCTGGTTAGCCACCACAAACTGGGTGCTGATGTTGGCGTTCTTGAGGTCAATCATGGCGCGGTAGGCCTCGATCACCGGGGTGGATTCAGGGTACACAACAAAGGCAAAGGCGCTGCGCTCTGGGTCTTTCATCTGGGCAATAATGCGCTCAAAGCGCTCCTGAGTATCTTTCTTGACCTCGTTGCCAGCCTCGGTGGTAGAGACCATCATTCCGACCTGGTCGGCGTAATCAAAGGGCAGCTCAAGCAGGCGCAGGGTGTGCCCGGTTGGCGCGGTGTCAAACACCACAATGTCGTAGTCCTCGCGCTCTACGTAGCCCATGAAGGTATCAAAGGCCGCCATCTCCTCGGTACAGGGGGACTCAAGTTCCTCACGCACCGCGGCCATCATGTCCTCAGAGTACTTCTGTTTGGCGTCGTTGATGATGCGCTCTTTGTAGGTCTTGACCGCTTCTTCCTGGTCAATCATGACCGCGTCCAGGTTTGCAACGCCCTTAATTGGGTTAATGCCCGAGCCGACCTCTTGCTCCATGACCTGTCCAATGTGCGATGCCGGGTCCGTGGTGAGCAGGAGCGTCTTGAAGCCGCGTTCGGCCAGCGCCACCGCAACCGCGCAAGAGACCGCGGTTTTACCTACACCACCTTTGCCGGTGAAAAACAGCGCCTTGGACTTGCCAGCCATTGGTCTAATTACCTCAAGCAGCTTGGCCGAGTCGATCTCCACAAACTCTGCGCCGGTGGCGGGTGCCTCGTACTCAAGCATGATTTCCGGCTTGTGGCCGTTGGTAGAGAACAGGTCACGGGCTACGTTGCGCAGGCCCTTTACGCCCTTGATCTCACCGTTGCGCTGATACATGTGCTTAGTTGGAACCGAGAACTCCTGGGCAATCTTTGTGAGATAACTCTGCTGCATGTCATAGCGGCTGCGGGAGAAGGGCGTGTCACACACCTCTTCTGCAAGAATGCCGTTTACGATCAGCCGAGTCTTCTTCACGCCAATCTGCTCAAGCTCCCTGGAGGCACGCTTGGTTTCATAGAGCGAGGTGCCTTCCGGCTGTAACACAAAGGTAAACTCGGTGCGGGTTGGGTCGCCAAGCAGGCGCGTGGCTTCGTCGTACTTCTTCTTGTTTTCCTGAATGGATGCTACCGGGCCGATGCAGGTATTTCCGGTGCCCTTGGCGCTTTCCTCAATGTGCTTGCTCCAGTCAACCGGAAGCTCAAGCAGGCGCAGGGTGTGCCCGGTCGGCGCGGTGTCAAAGATGACGACATCGTAGCCTGTGTCGTCTCCACCGGCGCTGTTGCCGTCGCTACGGCCGCCGCCTTCTCCCGTTTCATCCAACTCGCCAGCCATGAAGTCCACAAAGCGGTCGAACGAGGCGATCTCGGTGGTGCAGGGAGAGTCGAACTGCTCCTCAAGCACCTTCATAACGCTCTCCGGCATGAC
>PXEI01000373.1 GCA_003564775.1 Spirochaetaceae bacterium | reverse complement strand
CGTAAGGGCTCACTGACCGAGATCGGAAATCTTACCCGAAAACTTGCAACCATGAATCGTGAACTTGAACGGCAACTCCGTGAACTCGAGTCGCTTCAGGAGCAACTGGATGAGCTGACTGCCAAGGAAGCGGATGCCGATCAAGACGAGGACAATAACTACCGAGTCGACGCAAAGATGGTCGTAGATGAGTTGAACACTGTGCGGCAAATGGCCAAGCTCGTGGTTGGCCGTCAAGGGAACCACTTTCCGCTCCTGCTGAAACAGTACTATCGTGGTGGGCTCTATGATCTGGGGACCCGTTAAAACGTAATCAGCACACTCATCGGCATAGAGTACTTAGACCCAGGAATCTTTCTTCGCACCTTTAAACAACAGACCAACCGGATTGTACCGAACATTGTGCTCTTACCGTGTTATGGCGAGTACGGGGTGTGTTGGGAGCCGTTTGAGCGCTTTAACCGAGCCGGAAGTCGGGGGCGCCTTGCGGTCGCGATGTACCCCAAAGATCTTCGGGTTGCAATAATCGCGGCGGTGGGAGACCTGAGATGGCAAGTCGCCAAGGAAAAGGCCCAGCACTACTGGATGGAGGAAGGCCTCACCGGTTGGTACTATCAGTGGTTCAGCGATCGCAAGATGAAGGGTGACGTTAAGGACGCCTTCATTGGCGACTACATTCTCTGGATCACGAAAGAGAGTGAGGGGACACAGAAGCTCGACCGCGAGGTGCGTGACATTTTCTGGAGATACCTACCGTTTCCACAAGAGGTCAAGGACAAGCTGAAAAACCGTGGGTTTGTGTACCAGGAACTCTACAAGAAAGATCAGAATCGCGCTATGTCCGACGGCTACTGAGTGCCATTCTTGGGTTTGCCTTTCGGGAAGACCGGGTCAAAGTAGCGCTCCATATCGTAGCGCAGTGCGAGCATACGAATGAGGTGGTAGTAACCGAAGTAGGTAAGCGCCGCCACAACCAGGAACAGCCCAACCAGTATTGCAGCCCCGTACTCCGGCGGAATGTGTGGTGCTCCGAACCGGCCGTAGAGAACCACCAGTCCAAAGTACAGGATCGCCATCACGACCAGGTTCAAGAACGTTGCCACAAAAATCAGGAGTATGGTGTTAAGTCGCTTGCTCTTAAACTTCACGGTCTGTCTGTTCCTTGCCTTTTCCACGAAACTCGTCCCGGAGCATTGCAACAAAGAGCAGTATACCCGCCATCACAACACAGGCATCTGCCACATTAAAGGTGGGCCAACGCTCCATGCCCAAAAGTCCATAGAAGCGCACATCAATGAAGTCCACCACACCGTCAGGTCGAAAAAGGCGATCTATAAGATTACCGGTTCCACCGCCCAGTATCCCGGCTACCGCGTAGCGGTACAGTAGGGGTAGATCTTTGGTATGAAGGTAGTAGGCTAAAAGTGCTATCAGTACCAACAGCGGAACCGCGGTGAAGAGTATTCCGCGGAACGGATCCGGCAGGTCACGCCCAATGCTGAACGCAATTCCAGGATTCCGAGCATGGATAATGCGAAGGAAGTCACCAAAGACCTCAATGATCTCACCGCCTCGGTAAATGGGCTCAATGCGCAACGCGACGATTTGCTTGGTGATCTGGTCGATTATCGTAATGATCGGTACCAGGAATAGGGGCTTCAGTTGTTCGCGGCTGATCATGATGTTTGGTTATCTCCTCAGTACCGGGCGGCTTGTGCCGTTATAGTCCGGTTGGTACGTCAATGAATGTAGTCTCAAGTTCCAGGTCCTCAGAAATCCGTCTGCCAAGCGCGCGCGGGCCCCATACTTCTGTTGCGTAGTGACCACCAAACACAACATTGATTCCGGCCTCCATGCAGCGATGGTAGACCGTGTGTGAGGCGTCGCCAGTGATGTAGAGATCCAGCCCCTGCTCAATTGCCTGTTCTACCTCAAACACGGCACCACCCGAAACAATTCCCACACTAGCTACTGTATCCGGCCCAAAAGGGAGGACTGCGAGTGGATTCCCAAGGTCGGTGAACAGGTTGGCAACAAGCTCTTCGCGACGTACCGCAGGAGCAAGGCGTCCCGAGAATCCAATGTCATAGCCATGGTACCTTCCAAATGGTTTGATCTCCTGAAGGTTAAGCGCTTTCGCCATCTCGGCGTTGTTTCCAAACTCGGGGTGCATATCCAACGGTAGATGCACGGCGTAGAGTGCGATATCGGACTCTATGAGTTTTCGAATCCGCTCATAGTGTCCACCGGTGAGAGGGATCTCACGCCCCCAGTAGAGTCCGTGATGTACCACAAGCACATCGGCCCGCCAGTCTGCCGCGCGTTCAAAGGTTTCTGCACATGCGTCAACCGCACATGCAACCCGGAGAACCTCCTGGTTGCGTCTTCCAACCTGGATACCGTTGAGACTCTTGTCGACCGATCGTAACTCATCTATGGCCATGTGTGATCGCAGATAGTGATCAAGTTCCTGGAGTAGCATTGGCGCAGTATAGAATGACTGGCTGCTTTTTCCAAGTCATCTTGAACTGGTATGAGCTCGGTCTTGAAAGCGGGAACTCGAGGGAATCCGACTACCCACTCGGGCCCGTGGGAGTCTGGCAGGATGGGGCTGCTTTAGGATATGATACGGGCCACATGATTGAGAAGAACGACATCACGGGCCCACCACCAGAAATCAGCGGTGAAGAGCTACCCGCAGAACAGCGCCTGAGAGCACAGTCGCACGACTACACTTTTGCCATTGACCCGGAAGAACTGCTGGCAGGTATGGCCGCTTCCGAACAACCCCAGGAAGCTACGGCACCAGAACCACATGGGAACGGTGAGAACGGTGGGAACGGTGAGTTTGGGATCATTGGGCAACCCCGGGCTTTGAGAGCCCTGCGAATGGCGCTTGAGATACGAAACAGGGGTTACAACGTCATTGTTACCGGCCCTCCTGGGGTTGGAAAGCGTACAGCTGTTGAACGCGTGCTTGCCGAGTTTGCTTCCGATACATCGGGCTTACGTGACATTGCCTATGTCCATAACTTCAGCTGCCCCTACGAGCCACGCGTATTGTATTTTGAGCCTGGAACGGCTCGCGAGTTTCGCGCGGGTCTCGGTGAGTGTGTAGCCCAGATAAAACTCAGCATTGAGCTGCTCACCGAGGATCGGAGCTTCACCGCGGAGCGGGACGCCTTGCTTCAATCGGTACAGACCCGTGAAGCTCAGACCATTGCTGAGTTCGAGGGCCGTATAGGCCAGCACGGTTTCAGGGTGGTGGACTCACCAGGGGAGGTTGGTAAGGCTGAGCTGGTTCCCTTGCTGGACGTCGAACCGGTGAGCTTTGCAGAGCTTGAGCGCCAGGTTGTGCTGGGAAAACTCACTCGTACCAACCTGGAGGAGATTCGCACACGGTATTATGCATTTCTGGAAGAGATGCATCGCATCATGCTGCGGCTCCGGCTTGACCGCGAAACAATTGAGCGTGAGCTCATAGAGCTCCGCCGGAAGGCTGTCGAGCCTGATCTGCTTGCTGCTACGCGGCGACTACGTGAGCGGTTCCCGTTTCCAGCGGTGCAAACCTACCTCGATGCCTTCAGCAAAGACGTCCTGGAAAACCTGGCGCTCTTTATGGCTGATGGGACTGCCGCGGGTGCGGACGCTCCAACCGGCCCGGAAGCAGCCGAGCGGCTTCAGCGTTACGGTGTAAACATAGTGGTTGATCACACCGACTCCACCTCTGCGCCGATCGTATTCGAGAGTAATCCTGATTATCAAACGATGTTTGGCAGTATTGAGTCGGTGCACGGCGGTGATGAATCAACTCTTGCCGGGTATCGGAGCTTGCGTGTAGGTGCGGTCGCCAAGGCGTCCGGCGGTTTTTTGGTTTTACGTGCCGAGGATCTTTTTGCACAAGAGGATGTCTGGCAGGCATGTAAACGCGTGCTGCAGGACGGCATAACCGAGATTCGTACCGTTCCCGGTCCGCAATCTCCTCCGGGCTCCCTCAGGCCGGAACCGATAGATGTTTGCTTTAAGCTCATTGTGACCGCCGCGGAGCACGTCTATGACTCGCTGTATTACGGTGATGAAGATTTCGGCAAACTCTTTAAGGTCACCGCTGAGTTTGACTCTGTTATGCCCCGCAACGCCGACACCACCGCACGCTACATTGCTTTTGTGCGAATGATCGCGGCTCAGGAGGGGCTCCTTGAGCCCGAGCTGAGTGGAACTGCCGCCATTCTTGAGCACGCGGTGCGGCTTGGTGAGTTTCGAAACCTGTACAGTACGCGCTTCTCCCGCATTGCAGACCTGCTACGTGAGGCAGACTACTGTGCCCGCCGCAGCAAAGCTAGCGGCATTACCCGGGAATCGGTTGAGGCGGCCGTAGCCGAGCGGGCCTATCTCTCCAATCTGCCGGAAGAGAAAATTGACGAGCAGATACTTTCCGGAGAACTGTTGGTAGCTGTTTCTGGAATGGCGGTAGGGCGTATTAATGGACTGGCGATACTTGACCGTGGGTACTACGCGTTTGCACGGCCCATGCTTATCACGGCGCGTACCGCACCAGGCAGCGAGGGTATTGTAAATATCGAGCGCGAGTCTGGACTTTCGGGTGAGATCCATGACAAGGGTGTGTACATTCTGGAAGGATATCTCCGCTCAAAGTACGCCCAGGACTTTCCACTCTCGGTGCGCGGGTCTATCTGTTTTGAACAGTCCTATATCGAGGTTGACGGAGACTCGGCCTCCTCCAGTGAGGTATATGTGCTTCTTAGCTCGATTGCAGAGCTGCCCCTGCGGCAGGATATTGCGGTAACCGGCTCCGTTAACCAAATGGGACAGATCCAAGCGGTTGGCGGCATCAATGAGAAGATCGAAGGCTTTTTTGAGGTTTGCTGCAAGCTGGGGCTCAGTGGTTCGCAAGGAGTCATTATTCCTCGGGGGAATCTTGCCAATCTCATGCCCTCACGCATTCTCCAACGCGCACTCGACGAAGGTAGGTTCCATGTATGGTCTGTTGCAACCGTGGATGAAGCAATGGAGATTCTGACAGGCATAGAAGCAGGGGGCCGAACCCTAAAAGGCGGCTTCCGTGGTGGGAGTGTCAATGCCCTGGTCGAACGACGTTTACGGGAAATGGCTCAGCAGATGAAGAGTTTTGGGGCCCTGTAGCAGCCTGGTCGACGGTGAGCGTGTGGATAGCTGCTGACATGCGGCAAATGGGGGCCAGAGTTTTCCAGTGAACTTACGGCAAAACTTGACACTGGGGACATGGAATCTATAATCTACAGTAGCAAAATAAAGTAAAGGTGTTGGTCGCGTATGGCTAAGAAAGTAGACACTCAGAAGATCCTTCAGGCTGCCAGGAGCGGTATTCCCATTACCGTAAAGACCTACACCCTGCCACATGAAACCGAAGTACAGTTGGAAGACGTCCTTGCAGTGTTCCTGAGTGAGATGGGGCAAGATAAGCTGCGTGACCCTTTGGCCTACTGTTTGCGAGAAATCGCGGTGAATGCAAAAAAGGCCAACACAAAACGCGTCTACTTCCAGGAAAAAGGGTTGAACATGAGCTCCGACGCAGACTACCAGGTCGGTATGGAGAGGTTCAAACAGGAGACGCTGGACAATATCGACTATTACTTGAAGAAGCAGAAAGAGGCCGGACTCTACATAAAAATTACCTTTCATGCTCGCGGCAATGAACTCGTGATATCGGTGGCAAACAACTCCGAAATCAACAAAAAAGAGCAAATTCGTGTGTACGACCGCATTGCGCGTTCGCGCGCCTTTGACACCCTGGAAGAAGCGCTCACCACCGTGTTGGATGACTCCGAAGGAGCCGGTCTGGGTATTGTGATTCTGGTACTCATGCTGAAGAAGATTGGGTTAGATGAAGACGCCTTTGATATCGACTCACGCAATGGCGAAACTATCGCGGAACTCAGCATACCCATGTCCGAGGTGCGGAGTGAGAATCTGGATGTCATTTCTCATCAGCTGGCAACATACATTGAGGGGTTGCCACGATTCCCCGAGAACATAACCAACCTCCAGAAAGCCATTTCGGATCCGGACTCCGAGCTGCACGAAATTGCTCGCCAGATCTCTACGGATCCTGCGTTAACGGCCGACCTGCTGAAGGTTGTCAACAGTGCGCAGTTCATGTTGCCGAAGCGGGTAGACAACATTGTTGAGGCGGTCAAGCTTGTTGGTTTGCGTGGCCTTCGAAACCTGCTTTACTCATACGGAACGCAAAAGATTCTGGGTGTGGATACTCCTGAGACCAAAGAGTTGTGGGAGCACTCCTACCGCACTGCGTTCTATGCCTACAACCTGACGAAAAACATCACGCGTAAGAAACATATTCTGGACGATGTCTACGTTGGCGGTATTCTCCATGACATGGGGAAAATTATCTTTTCCTCGGTGCATCCTGAAGTTCATGGCAAGATGGAGACATTCTGTCGCGAGAAAGGCTTGTCGACAGAGCTTTTTGAAGATCTGGCCAACGGTGTTAATCATGCCGAGATCGGTGGGATAGTGGCGGAGAACTGGAACTTCCCCGACGCATTGGTGAACGCAATTAAGTATCATCATCACCCTGGGGATGCGCCCGAGGAGTTCCAGGAAGTTGCGCTCGCTGTATATATGGCAAATACGCTGTGCCACTACAAGAACAACCAACTGACTCTCGACCAGCTCTACCAACCAGCCCTTCGTGAGTTTCGGATGCAGAACGAAGAAGATCTTCTCAAGGTCGAGTCTCGGCTTACCCAGGCCTTTGACCGAGATGCGCGGGGTTAAGTCAGACGCCTTCGCTTAGGAGGCGCGCCACCACGACAGAGCTATTCCGGCGGCAACACCTACATTGAGGGTTGCTTTGTCTCCGTACGATGGAATACTCACCCTGCGTACATCCGGGGCGGCAAGAGTCGACGGATCTATGCCCAGTTCCTCGTTCCCCAACACCAAAATACCTTGTCGCGGAAACCTGAACTCCTCTAGTGGGATCCCTCCGGTTTCCAGCGCCACGACCACTGCGTTCGGCTGTTGCCTGCGAAGCTCGAATAACGAGATGCGCGTGATTACCAACATCCCAAGCGCTCCCATTGCAGCTCGTTGGC
This sequence comes from Spirochaetaceae bacterium, assembly GCA_003564775.1. Lineage (GTDB taxonomy): Bacteria > Spirochaetota > Spirochaetia > DSM-27196 > SLAA01 > SLAA01. The sequence goes on along the minus strand of PXEI01000373.1, from coordinate 10,974 downwards.
TCCGGGGGTGCTGTTCATTGGCACAACCGGGCGAAAGGCATAGGCGGCTGCATCCGAAGGCGGCGGCACTTCGAGATATTGAACCGATATTGAACGGGGAACGTAGATTCTCCAGGTACAGGGTGATCTCGGCGAGGGGTGCAGGTTTCGCCACGGTCTTACGAGGTTGGGCGCTCGGCGCAGCAGCGCTTGTCGGTGGGAGAAGATCCCAGTCTGCAGGGGCTACCCCACAGAGGGCCTCGAGAGCTGCAATCGCCCGGTCGCAGAGCCACTCAAGGTCAGGCGCTGGTGTGAGAGGCCTTTCCAACGCAGTTGCCAAGGCCCTTAGCCGGTTGGAGGCTTCCAGGGCCTTAACGTCCTCCTGCGAAAGTTCAGCGGCCGCGTGTAAGAGTTCCACCATTCCAACTGCGGGTCGCTCGGTGCGACGAAGCCCGCGTTGGAGGTCAAGCACAAGGCGGTACGTCTTTCTCACTCGAGTTGAGTACGGTAAACGACGGAATTTACGTGCTGAGATCACCAGCTAAAAGGCGGCCTTGACCATTTCGTAGATGTCTTCAGAAGAGTGCGCAACCGGGCTGTATCCACTCATCTCAAACCCGGCAGCGATCTCGGACATCTCGAACATGTCGTCGAGGCGGATATCGAAGTCGCGCAGCCGGGAGGTTAGTCCCAGGCGTCCCATCATTCGGCGTACCGCCGATGCTGCTCGGGCCGCGTCTTCGTTTATGTCCAGTCCGTCGGCTTCCTCGCCGAGGGCCTCGGCAATTTTCACGAGCCTGTCGGTTCGGGGCGCGACGGCGTAGTCGAGCATGTGCGGTAGCAGTACCGTCGCAACCCAGGCTTTGGGTATGCTGTACTTTGCGTTGATAGCATAAGTTAAAGCGCCTGCCGGGCCTTGTACGGAGGAGGACAGGGCAATTGAGCAGGCCATTCCAGCCTCACAAGCTCGAAATCGTCCCCTCAGATCCTCGGACTGCCGATGTATCAGGTCAACCGCATCATGGACCGCGCGGCAGCTTTCCAGGAAGAGAGTCTCGGAGAGGAATGTATTCCGCTTGGAAAGATAGCCCTCGCACGCTGCGGAAAGGGTGTCTAACAGTGCAGCACCGACGGCTTTCTTTGAAAGGCTCAGGTTGAGTCGAGGGTCTACCAACACCTCACGAATACTGCTGGGGCCCAGGCGCACCGACCGGGCAGTTTTCGCGCTGCCGTCGACCAGCACAACGTCCTCGGTAAAGAGGAAGTGGTCTCGGATAGCGGTGGGAATAGCGATACAAGGGAGAGCAGTCTTGGGGTTTGGGGAGCCGTTCAGCAGCGAAGCGCTGCTGGCCTCCTGGTTGGGGGCGGCTACCGAGGCACACCGGGCGGCCAAGACCGCATTCATGCCACCAAGCCCAATAACCATTTGAACTTTCCCGGCGCGGGCAAGTCCTATGGCTTCATCCATCGAGCCGGTTTGTGCTCCAGTCAGGAGTTCATCGTGGAGAATTACGTCTATTCCTTTTTTGGAAAGAAGATCCTGTACCCTTCGAATATGTCCAGCATCTCGTAGGTTTGGTTCGGTAACAAGAAGAGCTCGGGTTCCGTAAGATGAAGCTATGACTCCGAGTCGATTGAGTACATCAACGCCGAAGGTGATTCGTGCGGGTACGTGGAAAACACTATCCGGCATTAGCCATCCGCCTTGTTAGGTCCGTTCTGCCACTGTGGCCGGTCTTTGGCCTAAAGGGCAGGCCTTTGCATCCGCCGGCCAAGGGCTAACGCGGGATCTTATAAGTCAAACACATCCATGATCCGGTCGGCAACCACACCGAGAATTGTATCGTCGATATAGTTGGGATCTTCAAGCTTTTTTGCAACTTCGGCTACACGGTCCGCCCGTATATCTTGTCCGGCACGTACGGCATCTTGTGCTCGTAGCAACTCCGCCTTGAGGCGAGCCTCGTCCGAGAACGCGATAGAGTCACCGCTTTCCTTACGACGAGCGTTAGCATCGCCCTGAGCTTTCTGAAACTTTTGCACCGGGTCTATCGGACCAAGCCTGTCGATTGTCATCGCAGAGCCTTCCTTTCATTAGTAGTATCGGCATCCGGTTCCTTAATTTTAACGCTTTTTCGCGCCAGATACAAGCAGTGCAAACTCGCCCTTAATTGAATCGCGCTGGGCGAACTCGTTGTGGATCTCAGCGGTCGTGCCAAAACGATACTCCTCATGAAGTTTGGTCATTTCTCTACCAAGCACCAATTGCCGTTCCGGCTCGGCCTCGGCCATTTCTGCCAGCGCTGCAACAATACGATACGGCGACTCGTACAGAACAAATTTGTCACCGCCAGCAAGCAACTCGTGTATTCTAGATCGGCGTTTTCCTCGTTTGATCGACAAAAAACCTTCAAAAATTACCGTCTTTCCTGGAAACGGATCGATACTCAGGATCGCGGCGAGTGCAGATGGGCCGGGAATCGGCACCACCTCATGGCCAGCGTTGTGCAGAACCTCAACTAAAGCACTACCCGGGTCACTAATTCCTGGAGTTCCGGCATCGCTGACATAGGCCGCCTCGCCATCTTCGCCCAGTCGTTCGCAAAGTTGTGTGGCAACACGGCGTTGCTGCTGCTGTGAACAGCTCCACAACTCGGCCCGAATATCGTAGGCTTGAAACAACTTGCGGCTGTGTCTTGTATCCTCGCACAGGATAAGACTCACAGAATGGAGTATCTCAACCGCGCGGTAGGTGATATCCTTAAGATTTCCGATTGGTGTAGCGACTACGTATACACGACCCATGAATTGAGTGTAGTCGCCCTATCTCGGCTTGCCTATCCCCTCGTGTCAAACTACCATCTGAGCCGATAGCTCATCAGGAGGCTGTTCTATCCATTACTTCGTACTGACCGCAGTTGTGATCGTGGTTGCGCTCCTCATTTTCAGTTTAATGCGTTTTGGCACGAACCGAGTGGCAGGGTTCGGTGCGGCGCGGGCGGGTAGGGGCACCACGCTTGACGGCAACACACTTGAGGTGCTGCGCCCATGCCCGCTGTGTCGAACCATGCTTAGGCGAGGAGAACGGGTACACACTGTAGTGTACTCAGGGGCGTCTGCCCGGCAAGGTGTCGCTCGACGAGGTGAGGTGCGCGACGCAATTACCCATATGTTTGGATGCCCTTACTGCAAGCCAGGTGCCCCATCCGCCGCTGCCAATGCTCGCATCTGCCCAGTGTGTCGTGCTACACTTCCCGAAGATGCGTACGTGGTCGCACGGATGTTTGAGCGCGAAGGACGGAAACACATTCATGTTCTTGGGTGTACCGAATGCCGAAGCGGGGTTCGACGCCCCGCGCCGAAAAACTCCGCCGAGGTTGCTGGCACCAATGATGTGAACCTGGATGCGCGCAAAGAATGAGCGTACTCGGTCGGTGTAGGTGGGAGATTATGGTGAAGTTGAACCAACAAAAAAAATCCCAGTCCCATAGATACCTGTATAGGTCTTGTCGGCGAGCTTTCATCGTGATTGTCGGGTGTTCGCTGTTCCTGAGCCCGGAGCCCAAGGTAAGCGCTCTTGGTTACAGTGAGGTTTCCGGAGCGCGCTATTACGGCATTCATACGGTCTCAATTAGCAGTCGAACGCTCTCGCTGCATTTTGTGGGTGACCCGGATGCACTGTACATCTCGGTTGAGGGTGTGGACCTTACGACTCGGCACCGGGTAGAGAGTGAACGTGACGGTGGTGTATTGCGAGTTCGGGTGGTCGGTGACGACTCACCAGGGGGTGCTCCTGACCGTGCGAGTGTCTATTTGAAGGTGCCGCCACATCTGCGCATACATGCCGACAGTAATTACGGCGATATTTCGGTGACAGGTGTTAGTTCGGGGCCGCTGCAACTCGTATCGGGAACGGGAACGGTACTCGTTATGGACTCCGAGGGAGACCTTGTACTTGAGACCGAGTCGGGCGAACTGAGGGTCGAGAACGTCAGTGGTGGCGCGGTCCTGACAGCGGGGCAGGGAGAGATAGTGGTTCAGGGTTTCGACGGAGCGCTAACAGCCCACACGACGCTTGGTTCGCAGCGGTACTCCGACGTGCGTGGAGTCTTGTCAATTTCCACGAATTCAGGAGACCTGCATGTGGCGAATGCCGAGGCCGAGCTCAAGCTAACCAGCACCCATGGGGCCATTAGTGTCGACCACGTGCTGTTGAACGGCCCCTCGGAGATCCGGTCCCTTGCCGGTGATATCAGGGTGTCGCTGCGAAACTCCTCATCGGAACTCCTGCTGGATCTTCAGGCTGGCCCGACCGGCCGTCTGATGCTTAACGGAAGTGAGGTTGAGTTGGGGATACATCAGCATGCTGAAGATGCTGACGGTGCTGAAGAACCGCTTGGGTTCCGGGTCTATGTCGGAAGTGGTGTTCTGGATCTTTCTACAAATGGGCGGGATCAGTGAGCAGTCGGGTTGCGCAGTCCACTGAGACACGACTTCCGGTCGGGGTTAAGCTTGGTTTTGGTGTCTGTGATCTTGGTGGAAACCTCTTCTTCACGGTCATGGGCTTCTATATGCTGTTCTTTCTGACCGACCACATAGGGCTGCGAGCGGGTTTAGCCGGAACCGCGCTCATGATTGGTAAGGCCTGGGACGCGGTGACTGATCCCGCGGTAGGTTACCTGTCGGATCGGACACGGACACGCTGGGGTCGACGCCGACCCTATATCTTCTGGGGGTCTATAGCCCTTTTTTTTACCATGATCCTAATGTTCACCAGTGTCGGGTTTGAAAGCCAGATCGCACTGTTTCTTTGGGTGGGCTTCACCTACTGTTTGCTGAACACGGCCTACACATTAATCAATATTCCCTATGGAGCCCTGACGCCGGAAATCACCACTGACTTCTATGAGCGCACCGTGCTCAATGGTTACCGAATGGTTTTTGCCGTGGTGGGAACCTTTGTGGGCGCCACTGCTGTGCTACCCCTACTGGGAGCTTTTGGCGGGGGTGATCTCGGGTGGACCATGGTTGGGGTGGTCATGGGCGCTGTGATGGCGGTGACGGCGCTGATCACCTTCTTTACCGTAAAAGAAGACACACATCCACCTGCGGGCCCTGGAATCAGTGTGTTCCGTTCCTACTTTGAGGTGCTGCGGATGAAGCCCTTTATTACCGCGCTTATCCCGTGGGCCTGCCACATTACTGGAATCAATATTATCCAGGCTTCACTGCTGTACTACTTTCGGGTCATCTATGGCTTTGAGGCTGGATTCCAGATTGCGTTGCCTATTCTCCTCGGGAGTAGCATGTTCTTCATCCCTATCTGGGTGAAGATATCTGCGCGAATTGGAAAGAAGGCAAGCTACAATATTGGAATGGGCATTTTTGCGGTCACCGTGGTGTGCTTCTTTCTCTTTGGGCATCTGGCTGGGGTCGAGCTTGCTTACGTACTTATGTTCATTGCGGGTATTGGTTTTGCTACACAGTATGTCATGCCCTTTGCTATAGTGCCGGATGTAGTTGAGTACGACTTTGCGGATACTGGGGTGCGGCGCGAGGGGGTGTTCTACGGGCTCTGGACTTTTGTGAGTAAGATGGGACAGGCCTTTGGCATTGCCCTGAACGGTTGGGTGTTGACCTGGTTCGGTTACCAGGAGTCGGTAGCAGGTGCCCCGGTACCGGTGCAGACCGAGGCGGCTCAGTTTGGTATTCGACTCTTGGTTGGGCCTATTCCCGCGGTCTTTTTTGTTATCGGAATTGTGGTGTTATTGCAGTACCCCATCAACACGGTACGGTACCAGGAAATTATGGATAGGATTGCACAACGCAATGCAGGCGCTTCGACTTAAACTAGTGGCTCTTCAGGACCGGCTACCGCGACGACTTCGAAGAGTGGTGGTCTTTTGGCGTGCCGTGGCGCGTCGCTACAAAGCGGATCGAGGCGGCTTGCTGGCAAAGGGCCTTGCCTTCAGCTTTGTATGGGGAACGGTTCCTTTGCTGTTTGGCGTGTTTCTGTTGCGACTCGACTCTCCGTTGACGCCACGAGTTCGCACCCTGATTTCCGAGCAAGTGCTTGGGTTCCTTCCCCCAGAAATGCGCTACGACCTCCTTATGCAGCTGGCTCGCGTTGGCGGAGGCGCCTTACCCGGCGTTATTACCGCGTTCGCACTCGTCGTTGCGGTCATATCCATGTTTGATTCCCTGGAGCTTGCCATGACTACCATGCTTGGTAGCCGCCGCCGGCATGCCCATTTCCGGAAGGTCATCTCGCTTGGTCTGATGGTTGGTGTTGTCACTTTGTTTTATGCGGCTGCGGTGGCCGCTCCACTCGTGCGTTTACCGGTTGAGCTGATGAACATCATCCCAGGATTCAACACCTGGTATGCGTATGGGGTCACCGGTCTCCTGTTTGCGATAATGTTTTACGGTCTTCTCCGGCTGTTTGCGCGACGCCCGCTAAAGCCAAAGTCTACCTTCATGGTCTGCCTGTCTGCGGCATTTGCCTGGCAGGTCGCCGGTCGTGTCGTAGGTATTGCCATGGGAGCCGTTGGTTCGCGCTACTTGATCTACGGTGCGGTCGCCTGGGCCGTGATTTTTCTCATGTTTATGCGTATACTGGCGGATATAATCATTCTTGCAAGTATCGTTGTCGGGCGTTTCTCTCCAACCGAGGAAGAGGAAATACTCCGGCTCTTGGAGTCCAACAAAGAAGCGGCTCCGCAGCAACTACCCTGGAGGGTTACACGAAATGAGTGACGACACCCTGTTTGACAAGATTCTCCGTAAGGAGATTCCGGCCGAGGTTGTATATGAGGACGATCATGTTCTTGCCTTCAACGACATCAACCCTCAGGCTCCGGTACATGTGCTGGTGGTTCCCAAGGCCCGATTCCGCAATGTGACCGAGCTCAAGGACGGAGACGCCGAGACTGTGGGACATTTTATGATTGGGGTCTCCCATGTTGCCGCGGAGCTGGGACTGAGTGAGCGGGGTTTCCGGGTTGTGTTCAATACCGGGCCGGACGCTCTGCAAACTGTCGAGTACATTCACGCCCATATTCTGGGTGGGCGCGGTATGGAGTGGCCTCCGGGTTAGGTCGCCGGTCTGTTCAAGGGCCTGGTGCTCCGGCCCCGCCGAGCAACTGCCACCGCGCCGGGGCTTGCAGAACTGGCGCTGCTTCGATAGCATCCGCTCAATGGAGAGCTTTAAACGTAGCGTAACTTGCGGCGAACTGCGCGCCGCCGATCTTGAAAAAGAGGTCGTACTTAACGGTTGGGTGCATCGCAATCGCGATCACGGCGGAATTCAGTTTATCAACCTCCGGGACCGATACGGCCTGACACAGGTTGTTATTGACCAGGATGCTCCGGAGGCTTTACACAAAGAAGGTGCGGCCCTAAAGCCGGAATACTGCGTTGCGGTGCGTGGCCATGTGCGAGCACGACCGGACACCATGAAAAACGCTGAAATGCTTACCGGTGAAATTGAGGTCGCTGCAACCGAGATCCGGGTACTCTCGAAATCCGAGGTTCCGCCCTTTGTCATTGACGAACGCTCGGACGCCAAGGACGACCTTCGTCTACGATATCGTTACCTCGACCTTCGTTCCTTCTCAATGCAGCGCAAGATCAAACTGCGCCACGAAGTCATGTTGAGCGTGCGCGAATATCTCAGTGGTGAAGGCTTCTTTGAGATTGAGACCCCCAGCATGATTCGTTCGACACCTGAAGGTGCGCGCGACTTCCTCGTGCCGTCACGGCTCCATCCCGGCACCTTTTATGCACTCCCACAGTCACCACAGCTCTTTAAGCAGTTGCTGATGGTCTCTGGGTTTGACCGCTATTTCCAGCTTGCTCATTGTTTTCGTGACGAAGATGCCCGTGGTGATCGGCAGCCCGAGCACACGCAGATTGACATGGAGATGAGTTTTGTTGGCCGTGATGATGTCTTTCAGGTCGTTGAAGGGCTGTTCTCACATGTTTTTGGACGATGTCTTGACGTGCAGCTTGAAACGCCTTTTCCTCGCATTTCCTATCACGACGCAATGAACCGCTACGGTAGCGACAAGCCGGATCTGCGCTTTGAGCTTGAACTGCAGGATTTTGCCGAGTTCGTCCCCAAGGGCGAGTTTGCTGTCTTTCAAAAGGTGCTCGAGTCCGGTGGAGCGGTTCGAGTTCTCAAGGCCGAGGGTTGCGGCGTGTACTCACGCAAGCAGATTTCCGAACTTGAAGAAACCGCAAAAATCTACGGGGCCGGTGGGCTTGCCTGGATGAAGGTAACCGAGCAGGGTCTTGAGGGTGGAGTCTCGCGGTTCTATGAAGGCGTGGCGTCCGAGATTATCGCGGCCTACCAGGCCAAACCGGGTGACCTTCTGCTTTTTGTTGGAGCCGACTGGCGAACCACCTGTACAGCACTCGGAGCGGTGCGCTCCAGACTTGGGAATGAGCTTGGCCTCATTGATCCTTCCTTGTTTCGGCTGGCGTGGATTGTGGACTTTCCACTTTTTGAGTGGAACGAGGACGAGCAGGGATGGGACGCAGCACACCACATGTTCTCTATGCCGCAGGAGCAGTACCTGGAGACCATGGAGTCGAGTCCTGGGGATGTCAAAGGTGACCTCTACGATCTGGTGTGTAACGGCTTTGAACTTGCTTCGGGCTCTATCAGAATCCATGATCCGGAGCTGCAAAAGCGGGTGTTCAAGATTGTCGGCTTCTCTGAAGAAGAGGCTCAACGCCGCTTTGGGTTCCTGCTGGAGGCCTTTCGTTACGGGCCACCGCCGCATGGCGGTATTGCCCCGGGACTAGATCGGCTGGTGATGATTATGGCTGGCGAATCAAGCATTCGTGAAGTCATTGCCTTTCCCAAGAACGCGGTCGCGGTCTCACCCATGGACGGCTCCCCGGCCGAGGTTGATGAACAGCAACTCAGGGAGCTGGGTTTGCGGATAACCGCCGAGCCAGCGCGGGCCGAGGGTCGGGGGGAGGGCGCAGATGTATCACATTCAGACGCTTAACACGATCTCCGACAAGGGGCTGAGTCTCCTTGAGGCTGACCGGTATCTGACCGGTGCCGAGATAGAGAAACCCGATGCATTTCTGATTCGGAGTACCTCACTGCATGATCGCGAACTTCCGGCGCAGCTCAAGGCTATCGCCCGCGCCGGGGCGGGCGTAGACAACATCCCCCTTGACCGTTGCACCGCCGCTGGCGTACCGGTCTTCAATACACCCGGGGCAAACGCGAACGCGGTAAAGGAGATGGTAATTGCCGGGCTCCTGCTATCGTCCCGACGTATCTGCGAGGGTGTTGAGTGGGTTCGCAGTAACGCCCACAAAGGTGAGGAGTTGCCTGCGCTTGTTGAACGTGAGAAGCGGCGCTTTGGTGGGCCGGAAATTGCTGGCAAGACGCTTGGGGTTGTTGGTCTCGGTTCGGTTGGTGTCTTGGTTTGCAATGCCGCCGAACAGTTGGGCATGCGCGTTATTGGGTATGACCCCTATATTTCCATACCGCATGCATGGGAGCTCTCACAGACTGTAGAACGTGCGGACGAGCTTCACCGCCTCTATGAGCTGGCCGACTACATCAGCATTCATGTTCCCTTGAACGACACGACCCGCAACATGATAGATGAAAATAGCATAAAGGCTATGAAGTACGGGGTGCGGATCTTGAACCTGAGCCGTGAAGGCCTGGTACATCACAGTGCACTCGCCTCGGCGCTCAAGGATGGTAAGGTTGCCTGTTACATGAGTGATCTGCCGGAGCCGGGCCTCGCGGGGCTGGAGTCGGTGTTGCTGACTCCACATATTGGGGCTTCAACACCGGAGGCAGAGGATAACTGTGCTGTCACCGCAGTGCGGCTCCTCAAGACTTATCTGGAAACGGGAAACATAGAACACTCGGTGAATTTTCCTCGTTGTAGTATGGATCAGGGTGGACGACATCGGATTACTATTGCGAACAGGAACGTTCCGAACATGGTGGGGCAGATAACCACCTTGCTTGCCACCGCTGGACACAACATAGAAGATCTGATCAACAAGCATCGAGACGATGTGGCCTACAATATTATTGATCTGAGTGAAGCGCCAAATGAGCGAACGATTGAGCGCCTCGGTGGTATTGATGGGGTGCTTGCGGTCCGGCTGGTGTATTAAACTCTGATAAGCGTCTAGGAGAGGGTAGAAATGAAGATCGTTCGATGTAACGCCACGGTGGGTATTCTGGCCTTGCTTCTGTTTCTGGCGCCTGTGGCGCCTATAGTCTGGGCAAACGTTCCCCAAGCGGACGGTTTGTACGCACGCATAGTGACCACCCGCGGGGATATTGTGCTGGAGCTTGAGTTTGACAAGGTGCCACTCACGGTCGCTAACTTCGTGGGCCTTGCAGAGGGTACTCTGGAGACCAACCGCGGGCGTGGTGTCCGCTTCTATGATGGTCTTGTCTTCCATAGGGTCATAGACAACTTCATGATACAGACCGGTGATCCCCGGGGCAACGGCACCGGTGGGCCTGGGTATACGTTTCGCGACGAGATTCACCCCGCTCTGCGACATGATCGCCCCGGGGTTCTTTCTATGGCCAACCGTGGCCCTAACACCAATGGCAGTCAGTTCTTCATCACTCACGTTGCTACTCCATGGCTGGACGGAGGCCATGCTGTCTTTGGGTTTGTGGTTGCGGGTATGGATGTTGTGAATGCAGTGCGTCAGGGTGACCGGATTGAGCGGGTGGAGATTGTTCGTCGCGGCACGGCCGCCGAGGGTTTCCGACCCGACCAAGCCATGTTTAACCAACTGCGCCAAGAACGACGTTAAACCGGTGGCAAAAAGAGGCGGCCCTCAGTTTCGGTGTTCGAGTTGTGGCCATGTAGAGGCCAAGTGGTCCGGGCGATGTCCGGACTGCGGTGCATGGAACACGCTTCACGAGGAGCCTCAGACTGCGCAAGGGTCGGCTGCGGGAAGGGGCCGTGCTGCGGGTGTCGGGGGCGG